>CAXYYI010000118.1:0-3346 GCA_964293055.1 uncultured bacterium
CTAGCTACTCTTCCTTCAAAAGAAGAATTGGTTGGAAAACTCCTATTCCTTCTCAAACATCCAGTACAAAAACTTGTTGGAACACTTGATGCTATCGCTAAAAAAGATGGTGAAGCTCAACCTGTTGCAGTAGCTGCTCCAGTTGCTGAAAGTACTGTTGAAAGTGCTCCAGAAGCTCCAGTTGCTGAAGAAACTACTTCTGAAGCAGAAACTCCTGCTGCAGAATAATCTATTAGATTGCATACGTTTATTTACATTATATAGTATTATTAACAATGTCGTTAACAAACAATGCACAAAAGATCTTTGATCTTGTAAAAGAATTAACAGCTGTTGAATTGGCTGCTCTCGTTAGTGCTCTTGAAGAAGAATTTGGGGTTACTGCTGCTGCTATGGTTGTAGCTGGTGGTGCTGCAGGTGGTGATGATGCAGGTGCTGCTAAAGATTCAGTAAATGTTGAACTTACTGATGCTGGTCAACAAAAAATCGCGGTTATCAAGGTAGTTAAAGAACTTCTTAATGTAGATCTTAAAGCTGCTAAAGACCTAGTTGAAAAAGCTCCAGTAGTTATCAAAGAAAATGTAAAACAAGACGAAGGTGAAACTTTCCAAAACAAGCTTCAAGAAGCTGGTGCTACAGTAACTTTGAAATAACACATTTACTCTTTTTTTTAGATACACCACATGGCAATTACGCAAAAAGAAGTGATTGCTGCTCACATGCATATTGGTAATCTTAAAAAACTTGCAAGCACAAAAACAAGATCGTTTTGGCTTGAAATGTCAAATGGGTTAGTTGTTATTGACCCAGATAAGATTGCAAATTCACTTGAAGCAGCAAAAGAAAAGTTTTTGCAGGCAAAGAAAGATGGGAAAGAAGTATTGGTTCTCTGTGAAAAGAGTCTCCTTGCTGATGAAATTCCTGCCCTTTCTGAAAAATATGGTTTTCATTATATGAACTATAAAGTACCTGCAGGGTTTCTTACAAACTTTGATACGCTTATTACAAGAATCGCTGGTATGAATCAATTACAATTGTTCGTAGATAGTGAAGATTTTAACAAGCTTACAAAAAAAGAACAACTTACAACTACGAGAAAACTCAAAAAAGTACAACAAGTATATAAAGGTGTTAAAAATCTTAAGAGAAAACCTGATCTTGTTGTTGTTGTTGATGGTAAAGCTATGATGAAATTCGTAAAAGAATTGAAAAAGCTTAATCTTGATAACATCGTTTTGGCTGGTACAAACTTCGATACATGGCGACATGATGATAAGCTTGTAGTTCTCAATGTAGATGGATATAACAGTCTTAAATGAGCTGTTCATCATATTTTAGGTGCATAATACGATACATATGGATCAAGTTGCTCGCAACGATATAGATGCATTAATTTGAGAACACTATGTTCCTAGTGCTCTTGAAAGAAAGAAATCACTTATGATGTATATGATATGGTGAATTCTTCTTTCATTGTCACAACAAAAAGCATCTCGTTATGAGCAATTTCATCTTAAGCAGGCGTTGTGACGATGGACTTTGTTTTTCGTTCTTTTGATACCTGCTCTTATTATGGCATTTATACCATGGATTAAAATTATTCCTTTGCTAACATATATTGTATTATTTGGTGTTTGGATTGTATTTTTCTTACAAGCTCGACGCGGAACATATACATCTTTTTACCATGATAAGGCATTTTTGCCTGTATTTACGTGATTTGGTGGCTGGGTTCTTAGTATTTTTGATGCAAAACTTGAAACAGATACAATACAATAATATGCTCTTTTTACATCTTCCTTTCTCTCACTATGACAGTTGATATGAATCTTCTCAAACAGCTTAGAGATGCAACTTTCGCTCCTCTTAAGGACTGTAAAGATGCTCTTGTAGAAGCACAAGGTAATCTTGATACAGCAATTGAACTTCTTAAAAAGAAGTGAGCTGCTCAAGCTGCTAAAAAAGCTGATAGAGAAACAAATGAAGGAGCTATTAAAACTCGTGTAGTTGACAATAGAGTGTATGCTATCAAAATGGCATGTGAAACTGATTTTGTTGCAAAAAATGATCTTTTCCATGATTTAACTGACGCACTACTTGATGCTATTAGTTCTCATACAGCTGATGTAGACAATGTTGATGCTCTTCCAGCTGATCTTAAGAATACTTGTGAAACACTTACACAAGAATTTGTAGGAAAAATTGGTGAAAACATCAAATTTGCTGATGTATATATTCACAATGCTTCAAACAATGTGTTTGTATACAATCATCCAGGTGACAAACTTGTTGCAATTTTGTACTATACTGCTATAAGTGATAAAGCAGAACAAATTGCTAAGCAAACTGCTCTTCAAATTGCTGCTATGAATCCAGAATATCTTTCAGTAGACAATATTCCTGCTGCTGTAAGAGAATCAATGCAAGCTGAATTTTCATCTGAAGTTGCTGCTTCTGGAAAACCAGCTGATATTGTTGAAAAAATTGTTGCTGGTAAACTAGACAAAGCTCATTCTGAAAATGTATTGTTAGAACAAGCTGCAATCTGGGATGATAGCAAAAAAGTAAAAGATTTTACAGCTGGAAATGCAGATCTCCAAAGCTTTGTAAGACTTTCTATTGGTGCGTAATATAAATTATTCCCATATATAGTACACATATTTATATATCACATATATATACATGCAAAAACTTTACGAACTTGTAGTACTTCTTCATCCTCAATTGAGTAAAGATGAACAAGAAGCTATCTACAATAAGATTGATACTCTCCTCGGTGCTGGTAAAAAGCAAACTGACGCTATGGGACTTGTACAACTTGCTCATCCTATTGCGAAAGCAAGATTGACACAAGTACACATGACTTCATACTATTGTGAAATTACTCCACAAGTAATTGCTGCTATCAAACAAGAGCTTAGTATTACTAAAGGTGTTGTAAGACACGTATTCTTTGCTATGGCTGCTCACGAACCTTTCCTTCTTTTTGCTGATGTAAATAAGAAGTTCGAAAAACCAGTTGTTGAAGCTCCTGCTGCTACTGAAGAAAAAGTAGAAATTGCTACTAAATCAAGCAGTAAAAAACCTGAACAACTTGTAAGAAAAGGATATTTCAATAAAGACTCTCATCGTCAAGAATTATCTTGGAAAGCAGTGAAATTGCTTACTTTCTACATGACTAGATTTGGTGAAGTAAAACCTAGACGTTTTATGGGTAACTCTGTATCACAACAAAAGAAAGTAAGACAAGCTATTTTGAGAGCAAGAGAATTAGGTGTACTTGCCTATACTAACTAATTAGTATAGTAGTAGAAAAAAATATTAACCAGCACACTCACTATATTTA
>CAXYYI010000119.1:0-3342 GCA_964293055.1 uncultured bacterium
CTATTTTTTGATCGATATAACCTTGTAGATATTACGATATATAATAAGAATAATTGGGCATATAGTTCACAAAGTGAACCAAGGTTTGTACTTGAAGAAGTAAGCGAGATGATAGCTACCATATATGAGTGTAATATAACCTATAAAACTTTATAAATACGCTTGTAATTAACCTAAACATCACTAGAAAAGTAAAAAGAAAAGCGAAATAAACTTATTTTATTTATCATACGGCGAGTATGGAAACACAAAACCCATGTATTCTGCTTAGTACAGATACACTACCTGGATATGGTCTTGACCATATTTTTGATGTTGCAAAATCTCAGGGATTTGCAGGAATTGATCTAGCTATGTGGAAAAATTTTGATGCACGAAATATTAAATATGTTAAAAAACTTATTGCACAGTATCAGCTACCAGTAGAAATAATACAAACTTCTCAAGATATAACTCCAAAAGAATTACAACAAGCTATTATGTTAGCACAAGAAGTATGAGCAAAAGTTGTTGCTCTCAACGCTCCAGGGTATTTTAATATCAAATCATACAAGCTCATTAGTGATGGACTCAAAGACTGGAAAGAACAATTTCCAAATATCAAATTTGCTATCATTACACCAGATTCATCATCTATGACACTCCTACCAGTTTTTCCAAAACATCGTTTTTCAAGTGTCGTAGAAATCATTAAAAAATATGAAGCTCTTGTTGGACTTGATACTGCTCATATCAGTGAAGAAGCACGAGATACTATTATGATGAGAAAATTAGAAAATATGCTTCCATATATACCAGTAGTATATACTTCTGATAAAAATGCAGCTGGTGTTGAACATATGCCACTATGAGAAGGTATACTACCTATAAATACATTATTACAGCAACTATATAAGCATAAATTTACCGGATTTTTTAGCGTTAAATTAAATCTTGCAAAAAAAGACCTTGCAGATTTAGACAAAGTCAGTATATATTTACGCAAATGTCTAGGATATATTTCTGAATATTTCCATGAGTAAAAGACTCACAAATCTTTATAGTATACGATGAATAAAATCATGCAATATCCACGTCATTTAGCAATCATAGCTGACGGCAATAGAACTCGAGCAAAAAATCAGGGTCTGTCCGCTATGGATGGTCATTTTGCCGGTGCAAAAAACACTATTGATATGTTACAATACATATTTAGTACAACACCTATAGAAGTTGTTACATGATGGTTTTTAAGTACAGAAAACCTTAAAAATAGATCTCAAGAAGAACTACAATTTATCTTTGGTATCTACAAACTTATTGGAAATGATTTAGATGAGTTCTTATGAGCAAATCATATTAATTTCCGTTGGGTAGGTGATCGTACAGGAATACCAGAAGACTTCTTAGAATTTCTCGATAATAAACAAACAACTTTCAACTTTCCAGAATCAAACAGAACAGCGGTATTCGCTCTAAATTATGGAGGAAGAGATGAAATTATCAGAGGTATTAAAAGTTTAACACAAGATCAGATAGCAAATCTGACAGAAAACTCATTTTGAGAAATGCTTGATTTTGGATGATTAGCACCATTGGATATGGTCATTAGAACAAAATGAGATACGGCACACAGAACATCATGATTTATGGCACGATGGATTGGATACGCAGAACTATATTTTGCAAAAGAGTACTATCCATGATTTACAACAACACATCTTGATGAAGCACTAAAACGATACGATTCTGTTGCAGAAGAAAGAAATTTTGGAAAATAAAAATAATGATAATCCCTATAAAAACATAAAAAAATCTATAAACTCTATCATAGAGAATACATATATAGTCTTTTATATACTTTCTTCATCACTACCATGAAAGTAACACTCAAAACAGCACAACTCCAAGAATTATGTGATATTATTAGTAGATTTGTCTCAAAACACTCAACATTACCTATTCTTGAAAATGTCTATATAAAAGGAGCAGGTGATCAGTTTGTAATGAGAGCAACAGACATGGAAAAATATGTAAATGCTCAAATCAATGCAACAATTGATGCTGAAGGAGCACTAACAGTAAACGCAAAAATGTTTACTGACATTATCAAAACACTTGATGATGAATTTGTGACGCTAACAATTGATCAATCTAAAGATAAACTCACTATCAAAACAGCAAGTGATGATTTTTCTATGAAAGGTATTCCTGCACAAGAATATGTTGCTATACCAGAAGTACGTAGTGAGACTACTATTGGATTGGATGCAAATCATGTGACAACAGGGATTGGAAAAGTAGAGTATGCGGTAACAGAAAAAAACTTCTCTCCAGTACTAACTGGTATTTTCATGAGAGTAAAACAATATGATGATCAACAATATTTAGTATTCGTTGGAACTGACTCATTTAGACTTGCTGAGTATAAAATTCCTGTACAAGGACTAGCGCAAAACTTTGAACTCATTATTCCAAAAACTAACTGTAATGATATTAAAAAAGTAATAGAGTATTTTGTTGCACAAGGTGGACAAGAAATTCATATGAAATATGCTGATAATCTTATCAGTTTTATGATGGAAATTAATGGTATTGCTCTTACAACTACATCATTGCTTATCCAAGGATCATTCCCTGAATATGATAATGAAAACATCATTCCAACAAATGCTGTTACAAAAGTACAAGTTGATAAAAGTAGTTTAGAAAAAGCTATTAGAAAGATCTCTATTATTACAAGAGATATCAATAATTATATATCACTACAATGTACAAGTGATGCTCTTCATGTGCAATCTGGTGAAACTGATAAAGGTGATGCTCATTCTTCAGTAAGTGCTGTTATGCAATGAGACACTGTAACATTAGGACTCAATGGAAAATATGTAAGTGACTATATTAGATCAATTAACTCATCAGACATTCGTCTTCATATTGTGAATGCTGACAAGCCAGTTGTGATGTATGATACACAAGATGATGCATACAGATATGTTGTTAGACCTCTTATTAAATAATACCGTAGTATACTAAAAGAGTCTCATTCAGAGTCATTCTTTATCTCAGATATTCACCATATGAAGAAAAAACATGGATTTACTATGATAGAGCTTATCATAGTAATTATCACTCTTGGTATTATTATTGGATTTACAAGAAATTTTCTTAATACAACAAGACAAGAAAGGGTTATATTTGGAGAAACATGCGTTAATTATGTATTTTGAGAAATTGAAAGAGTACAAAGCGATATTGATTATGAAAGAAACACTAAACTTCTTATGGATACATGATTATCACCTGATTTCTTTGCATTTAGGTATAATGGATTTAAAGATATTACCAATGGTGCTGGACAAA
>CAXYYI010000120.1:0-3209 GCA_964293055.1 uncultured bacterium
ACAAACAAGCTGTATATAGATATTGTGGAGCTGCAATTCCTGTTACATGACTCTTTCAATCAGTACTTGGTGCCGCAGTTATCATTGCAGATCTCGCAAATGAAGACTGTCGTATGCATGGTGTGGATGAAAACTTCAGAATATCATGTGTCGAAAAATGATTACAATTCAGTAGAGAGTTTTTTGCGAAAGGATAATATAGTATTTTTTTATCAATCCACTGTCACCCATGAAACGCATTCTCACATGAGTCAAACCTACAGGTGCACACTTCCATATCGGGAATTATTTTGGTGCGATAGCACCAATTCTTCGTGCACAAAGTAATCCAGAGTACAGTGTCTATCTGTTTTTGGCGAATATGCATGCATTGACTGCTGTTCATAATCCAGAGGAGATTAGACAAAATAGTATCAATATTATCAAGACATATCTTGCGTGTGGTATTGATCCTGAAAAGACAATTTTGTTTAATCCTGGATATATTCCTGCGCATGCTGAGTGTGGATGGATTCTTGGATGTCTGACAAATATGGGAACGATGGAACGTATGCATGCCTACAAAGATGCAGTTGCGAAGGGGAAAGCAAACGAAATTTCAGTTGGGGTCTTCACCTATCCAATCCTTATGGCAGCTGATATTTTACTCTATGATACAAATGAAGTACCAGTAGGGAAGGACCAAAAGCAGCATGTAGAATATGCTCGTGATATTGCTGAGAAATTCAACAGACAATTTGGTGAAACATTCATACTACCAGAACCTATTATTGATACAGTTGTAGCCACAGTACCTGGTATCGATGGGCGTAAAATGTCAAAATCATACAACAACTACATCGGTATGCTTGATGATGAAGCAACGTTGATGAAAAAAATTAAATTAATTCCTACAGACACAAAAGGTATCGATGAGTCAAAAGATCCCGATACATGCAATGTCTACAATATGATAAAACTCTTCCTAACGGAAGAGGATGACGCTGTCCTCAGAGCAAGATATATCAATGGTCCACTAGGCTACAAAGAAGTCAAAGACATGCTCTTTACAAAACTCACTGACTTCCTCAAACCAATCCAAGATCGCTACCATGCAATCAGTGATGAAACAGTACAACAAGTCCTCCAAGCATGAACAGCCAAAGCTCATGCACAAGCACAAGCAAAAATTGAAGAAATCAAACAGAAAGTAGGATATGGATTTTAAATAAAATATATTTTGAGAAAAAGAAAAACGCCATCCAGATAGGGTGGCGTCTTTTAAAATTATATAGTTTCTTCCTCAGGTAGTATATAAAACTCACCACCCGGAATACAAATACCCATCTTCTTTTCTTCAAATTGTGATTGGATAATGTCATCCACCAAGAAGCAATTATCAGTTTCTAGTTCTGCACGAATCGCAAGCATAGCATGAGCCTTATTATAGTGTCAGTTCGGACACATTGTTTCTATATACTTTGTAAGTTTTATATGTGATTGCTCTTTTATTATAGAGATATCTTTTGAGATATCTTTTGAGATATTTTTATGTCTATTCATAATTATAGTATATGATAAATCCGCAAAAACACAAATTTTTCCTCTTGTATATAGACAGCAATTGTCTAGTATTGTCCAGGTTACAGAACACCTGTTTGGATATAGTTTTTCAAAACATTGACAGGAGTTGTCGTTTTATTTCTTTATACAGACAATAGTATATGATAAAAAAACTTCTTTTAGGGATACTTATTAATACGGCAGTACTTGTAATTATTGCACTTTGGATACCATATGGAGGATTGCAAATCAGCCCATTAGGATGGAATGCAACACCAATTTTATTACTTATGGGAGCAATATTTTGGTTAATTTACCATATTGCAACACCAATTCTTAAGTTTTTGACAACACCTATTAATTGGATTACGCTTGGATTAGCTGGAATTTTGCTTAACATGATTGCATTATACTCGTTTGTCTATATTGTCAACACACTTGGATTTGGTATCAATGTAGCACTTGGAACACTTGAACAAACATTCATCTTATCTATCATCATAGCAATACTTACTTTAGTTCTCAAAAAAGTACTTTCATAATGGCACTTACGTATTCAATCAGCAGAGAAGCTGCTGCAAGTTACCTTGGGGTTTCTACAAGAACAATCGACAGATATGTAAAATCTGGGAAATTATCATACAAAAAAGTGGCAAACAAAGTCATTCTCGCAAAAGAACAAGTAGATGCTTTGAAAGAAGAATTTGCTATGCTTCGTCAAGATGGTTATGAAAGTGAAGTTGTATCTTCTAATACAGTTTCAAATACATCAAGAGCTGACAATGTTATTGATGGTTCTTTCTCAGCAAGTAACCATACAACGTCTTCACATTCTACAGCAGTACAACCAATGAATACTCACAATAATAACAGTGCACATATTCGTCAACTTGATCAAAAAATGGATAAGTTTTTTGACCTTATTCGTGAAAAAGATGGTACGATTGAAGGAAAAAACCAAATGATCATGGTACTCCAACAAAAACTTGGTGAACTAGAAGGTAAGCTCAAACACATGATTGCACTTCCTGCGTATCATGAAGAAAAACAACAACTCATTCAAGAAAAGGAAAAACTTGAACAGAAAGTAAAAGAACTTCACAAATGATACCAAAGTGAAAAGCGAAAAAACACAGTTTATATAGTTATTATGCTTGCACTTATTTGTGCAGCGATTGCTATGATCTTTTTGAAAAAGTAGAGTAGTGATCTAATATTTGCATTTTTTAAAAAACTCCCTATGATTAGTATAGAGAGTTTTTTGTTATATCTATAAAAATTATTAACTATTATAAATACCAGTTACCCAATAAGTTTCTTCAAATAAGCCAATAATTCATCTTTCATATCATCTCTTTGGAGACCTATTTCTATATTAGTTTTGAGATATTCAACCACATTTCCACAATCATAGTACCTTCATTCTTGCATAGTCACAGCATGAACAGATTCTTTTCATGTGTTTTTTAAGATATTGATTCAGTCTATATAATGTAACTCACGACTATCTTGTACCTCTTGTGCAGCTTGTTCAAGTGCAGCAAAGATTGTTGGAGGAAGTACGTATCCAGATACAACTGCAATATTTGATGGTTTATTTTCCATACCTGGTTTCTCAATCAATGTATCCACTTTGATAGTTCCTGGTACAATCTCTTCACCAGCAG
>CAXYYI010000121.1:0-3186 GCA_964293055.1 uncultured bacterium
TCTACAACTCTTAATTTTACTCTATATGTTCCAGGTTTTTTAAATGACTGTTGGAAGTTTTTTCATTTTTCAGACGCAACTTCATTTCCATCACTATCAGTTACAGTCCATGTATAATTTTTAAGAGTTGATTGTACTGAGTATGATGTTGATGCATCAAATGTATATATAGATGATGTATTACCATCTGTTGGTGATGCTTTGATTGTTGCAATAGGATCTGCAATTATCACAGCATATTGTTTTTCGACACTGTTATTTTCGTTGTCGAGAATCTTAAGTGTAATTGTATACTCTCCATTTGCAGGCATTGATACTCTGAAGTTACCAGGTGATCCATTACCTCAGTTTTTATAGAGATTTTCTCAGTTGCTATTTGTAACTTGCCATTCATGTTTCATGATTTGTCTACCACCCAATGGTGTTGTTGCTGTCCCATCAATTCTTAAACCATCAGCTGCTTCTTGTGATGTGAATTTGATAGGAAAGTCTTCTTTTAGTCTTTTCCCATTTGAGAATACAATAAGATTTGCTGCTTGTGGTCCAACGTTGATATTTGTTGTTGCTTCTCCATCAAATACTCATTTTGCATCAGCGTTTGCACTTCTCACTGTTAGATGTACAACATAATTACCTTCTTTTTTGAATGTGTATTTTACAACTGGTCATCTTCCAATTGATTGTTCAACACCATTTGTATCAGTAAAGTACCAGAAGTAGTTGTTTGAAGGAATTGTTGTTTGAGATGCCTCATCACTACTTCCTCTTGCATCAAATGTAACAGTCAATGGTGCAGAACCTTGTGCAGGTGAAGCAACGATTTTTGCTTTGACTGTATACTTATTTACAATTTCTTTAAAAATAACATTGAGTGGATTGAGACAGTTGTTAGAAAATAGAGACATTGTATTGATGTCATATTCGCTTGATAGTTCTTCTGCTCCTACACGACACGACTCATACGTACTTTTGTATTCAGGTGTTTGTGGAAGGTAGTTAAACACAACGTTAAAATTTTGCAACAAAGAAGAAAAGTGAAATGTTTCTACTGCTTGTCAGTTTTTTCTTTTTGCATCAATCTTATAGAGTACTTCCTCTATTTTTGCCCATTCTGTTGCAAACTTATAGTTTGGTTTATACTCTGCGGGTATCTGTGCTGATACTGTAGGAGTATGAAATCATGCTATGCTTTGGAAAAGAATAGCTGCAACTCATAGGATGCTACCAAATTTTTTGATAGTCATTGTGTGTTTTGGTTTTTGTAGAGTTTTCATAATGTCGACGTTTGAAAACAAATAAGAATATAGACTTAGTATATAAAAAATTTTGAGAAACCAAAAGAATATGATGCTTTTATATCTTCTATATATTGTTTTGTGTTTCTGTCAATGATTAGGTTGTAAAAAGAGTATTATTTTTTATAATTGCAGTCTAGAAATCAAAAATATATCAAAATATGAAAAAAATTTTTATTATTAGTGTGATTGTTGGAATTATTACCTATTTGTTTGGTAATAATACTCCTTTTATTATCCCACAGATTGGTGCACTTCTTGCTTCTCTTACATTCTTTATGACTGCAAGTATATTATTGGATATAGAAAAACCTTATATGTTACCTGGTTTTTTATTATTAGTTGTCTTTTGTGTTATTGGATCTTTTTTGTTTGATTCACTTGTTGCGAAACAATTAATATTATACCCAATATTAGGATTAATAACTGCATGTATAGTATTACTTTTTGGTAGTATGCTGCTTAGTAGGGAATTTGATGCGATTGCTGGATTATTCTTAGGTGCAGTCTTGTGTGGATGGTTAGGGTATGTCTCATATTTACAACTTCTTAAAGAAACATTGTATTTGACTATTGTTAGCGGTTTTGGATTTGTTGTTTGGGCGTTTGTTATGTATGAACAAAAACAAATAGCTGCATGGTCACAAGAGCCAGAAAATCCAAAAAATCCGGAACAGCCGGAATTGTAATATATTAGCCTCACTATTTTTAGTGAGGTTTTTATGTAGTAATTTTTTTCAAAGAAAAAATCTGACCGGAGGTCAGACTTTCTCATAGATACTATGTATTGTGAAAAATTTGTTTTAGTAGTATTGTAAGTATGTTATGAAGTTGTTCTGAATCTATATACTACGTAGATAAGCATAAGAAGGAATGTGCTCATAAGAATCATATTGAGAGCAGGACCTGTTGCAGGAGTTCCTTTTCCATCTACTGGACTAAGAGTTTCAATCTTGATGCTAAGTACCTTTTCAGCACCAGCTGTTGCACCATTTGTATCTACTGGTACAATTTTTACGCTATACAATCCTTTTTCTCCAACAACGAATGAGAATGTTTCTTTGCTAACCATTTCTTCACCGATGTTTTTGTATGTAGAAGCATTTGCTTCTTTCATAGAGAACATAAACTTGCTAGCACCAGCAATAGCAGCCCATTTGAGAGTTACTTTACTTCCAGATACAGCATATGTAATGTTTGCGCTTGCAGTATCAGCTGCTCCAAGAACAGTTTCATTTGAACTTCCAGAACCATTACCAGCAGTTGCTGTTACAGTATCACCACCAGCAGTTGTTGTGAATGATACTTCATCAGATGGATCTAATTCAGTACCTTCTTTGTTGATAGGAGTTACAACATAGTTATATGTGCTGTTAGCTGAAAGAGAGTCCATAGTAAGAGTTACTTTGTCATCTGCAATAGCGATCTTATCACTGTTTGAAGTGTTTGAGAATACTACTTTTTTGATGTCAGTAAGATCAGCACTAGCGATAGATTTTTCTTTCACGTAACTTACTGCATAGTTCATGATTTTTTCACCACCAGCAGTATATACAGGGAATTCGATTTTTACACTAGTAGCAGTTGGTCCAGTAGATGTAATACTAGAAGCCCAAGAACTTCCACCTCCTCCGAGAGCGTCGAGAAGATTATTATCTGCAGCTTGTGTATGAACAAGTCCAAACAAAGCAACAATACCTAATATAGCTACGATAGCTTTCATTGACCCTTTGGTCATGGCAACATTATTTATGTAGTAAAAAGTAACAAATGTATATGTAATAGTTATATTGCTACTAAAAATCAACCCCTAATTGTGAAAAAAATGTAGAAAAGTTGTAGAATGTCTATTATATTGTGGAGATAATAAAAAAACACGGTGTGAAAGCCG
>CAXYYI010000122.1:0-3185 GCA_964293055.1 uncultured bacterium
ATTTAATAGAACATGCATCCATCCTTCTGATTCTATATATGATATATATGTTTTAGCCCAATTGAAAAGAACAGGACTTCTTCTAGATAAATTAAACTTACTTTTAATAATATCTTTTATTATAGTAAAAGTATGAAATAGTTTTGCAAATATTCTAATATTATATCTAACACAAAGAAATATAATTTTTTTCATCATAATAAGAGGTAAGTATATAATAAATAAAACTCTAGTGCGTAATAAAGAATGTTACACTTGATCAACCTGATTCTTGTTTATTATATGTGTCTGCTATTTTATCATACATATTTCTATTGATATATGGAATTTTAAGTGAATTTATTTCTGTAAATCATATATCTCGAGAGTACATTTCACTAGCAAAAATGTCTCGTCATTTCTGTTCATGCCATATATCTTCTGCTACTAAATTATGTTTACTAATAGTTTCTTTAAATGATGCTATAGAATGAATAATAACATGTCTTGGTGCATCTAATGATAATCGATTTTCTTTATATTTATTGAATAATTTTCATGTGAAAGGCATTGCAATAACAATAACACCATTTGGTGACAAAATATTTTTTAACTTTTCAATAATTGTATGATGATCATATAAGTGTTCTAAGACATGTGACAGTATAATAACATCATATTTTTTTCCTATGTTGCTATTAGATAAAAATTCTAAAATAGTGCTTTGAAAAAAAGTATAGTTTGTCGAAGTTTGTGTGCCAAAAGGTTCAACTCATGTTAAATCCTGAAATCATAAGAACGATAACTGTTGTAGTAGTTCTCATGCACCACATCATAGATCTAATACTTTAATCTTTTTAATAGAGTCTTTTGTAGGATTTTGATTACCTGATAATTCTATTGCATGACGAATTCGTCTTATATTTGCTTCTGGTATATATCAGTATCTCTTATAAAATAATTTTGTAACAATTTTTCATAAAATATTAGTTCACCAAAAATTGTATTTATACACACTTTGTAAAAGTAATTTCTTCCAGTATGGTTGTTGATTGATATCAAAACAATGATATGAAGAAGGGTAGTATGGAGCGAAATCTTCTATTTTATCAAGAAGAAAAACTGATTTACATTGATTGCATTCTCCATAAGAAAAAGACTCTCTTGTTCCAATAAGCTTTTCAGAAGCGATAAGTTTTGTATTATTCTCAGAGTTGTTACATATCGGACAAATTATATTATTCATATTTTATAAAAAAATTTATGTACTAAAAGAAATCATTTATGAATTATAGTATATATGCCTATCTTTTTAAGTATATTTTCTATCTTAGTAAAGATATATAATCTTGTTATAAAAGCTATCATTAATGTGTCGTATTTTGCATTTATATATTGATTTGGTTCAACTTTAGTCATAGTGTGCAAAGGTATTCAAGGAGTTAGTAGTGGTATATCATGAAATGGTCATGGTCTTTGGTTGTGAATTCAAATATGTCATATATTAGTAATCATATTATTGCTAGGTACAAGAGTAAGTCGTTGATATGTACGACAAGTATTATACCAATGATTGTCCCAGTAATGTAATCATCTATACCACTGCAAAGAGATCTTTTTATCTTGGATAGGTAAGTTTTCTCTATACTTTTCCCATCTATTTTTCCAAGTTGCTCGTCATCGTAATAGTGGATGGTGATGAGTAAAAAAATATGGATAAGAGTAATATGATTTCTTATCATAATTAGACCCAGATATAGTTCAAATCATTTGGTTATCTTTATAATGTATGTTCATATAATAACAAAATTCTGAAAAATATGGTGACATAATACAATCATCTTCTAAGATAATTCAAAAATCTTCTTGACTAAAAAACCATGATATACCACCTTTTACTGCTTCTAAGCAGCCAAGATTAGTTTCTCTATAAAGGTATTTCACATCACAGTCTCGATCAATTTGTAAGATTTCTCTTACTTCATCAATAAGAATTTTATCTTTTTCATGCCTTGGTCAGTCTTGAGCAATATATAACTTTTTAGGACGAGTAGCTTTGATTGAGTCAAAAACACGCCTTGTGGTTTCAGGACGATTGAATAAAAGCAGTAAAATTGGTACAGTTGGAGTATTAGTCATTATTTGTACTACTAATTAATAAGTGAATTAATTTCTCGCTTAGAGGTAACTCAAATTTTCTTGCGAACAAATAGGGCGACTGTTTAATAGCTGTATAATCTGTTTCATCTAAAATTCTTGGTAGTCATGGTCATTTTTTCCAATCTATATACCATTGTGTACTATTTATAATACTTTCTTTATGCGGACTATTCATAATGATTGTTTGAAAAAAAATCTCATCAGGTCATGCAGTAGTCTTAAACGCAGCAATAAATTTTTTTCCTATTTCAGTACTACAAAATTTGATAATATAATTAATAATTTCATATGATAATATTTGTCGTTGAGATCATCGATAAATCATAAAGTTAGTTGTTAAAAACCTTTTTCTTGGCATAAAGATATTAACGACTCTTTGAGCAATATAACAGAATACTTGATTTCTTAATCACTGTACTGGAATGAAGTAAGATATGCATTTTTCTAATATTTTATTAATTTTTTTATTTATCACGAGATCGTGAAAGTGGTATTTTTCTACTCTATTTAAAATATTCCAATTCTCATGTGGTTGTATAATAGATGGAACCCAAGATGTATGAGGATGTTTTGATAAAAAACTTATAATTTCTATAGGTGATTTTATTGGAAAGTCTTGACCGCTCATTATAATGACATGGTCTCACTGGTGCATGTTTTTAGCAATAGTATGGAATAAGTTTAGAGTAGCTTGTATTATACTAAAACCTCACCAACTAATTTTTATAGTATCTGGTATGATTTCTATATATTCTGATTGTAGGTGAAGAAATTTATTTATATCAGAATTTCCATCTATATGAATATAAACTTTTACTTGATCTTGAAATAATAGGGATTGACATAAAATTTCAATTTGTTTTGGATTTTTATGTGCTAGAATGGCATAATGCAGCATAACTTTTTTCTAAATAGTATAAAGTCCTAGTACGTTACAAATTTTCTTTATATAATCTTTTATTGTATTTGGAGTAAGCGTATATCAACTTCATGTATGTGAACTAAAAATTGGTAGAATAGGAAATGATTGAATATGTTTTTTAGTA
>CAXYYI010000123.1:0-3152 GCA_964293055.1 uncultured bacterium
TATGAGTTGTAGCTGGATTCAATGGGAAAATAAATATTATCTCTCTACCAACTACAACCAACTGATACTGGAATTTATCACGAGCAAATCTAGCAACATATGGTATCACAAATGGAAGTGGACAAATTCTTCCACTTACTATCAGTGTAAAAGATTTTGTAGGTAATACTGCAAATGCTACTGGTACACTAGCTATCAACAATATTGCACCAATTATTACTGGTGTAATACCAACAACTACAACGCGAACTGGTAATATACAATTATGACGAACAATTTATGATCCAGTTGACACAATTGCTGGTAGTATCTCATTTACAAGTGGATCAATAACTAATGCATGGACTACTCTCCAAACTTGATTCACACAATCAACAACATGATATATTCGAAATACAACATGAGTAGCTGATGGTATCAATTACTATATTAGAATTACAGCAACTGATGATACTATTACCACAACAAAAATCATTTGACCTATTACAATTAATAATAATCCTGGCAGCTGATATGTATGATGAATCGGATCAAGTAACTGATGATGAGGTGGTGGTTGAGGTTGAGGTGGTTGATCAAGTACCTTTGATACTTGTGCATGTTGAGATAAATCACCAAGTTATTACGATGGTAAATGTGTTGCAACAGGTGAATTAGAAAGCAACTATACTACATTGTATTGTCTCAATCAATCAACTGGATGAAATACTGGTACAAATACTCCTAGTACAACATGATCTACAGTTATTGATACAGCATCAGCCGAATCATTATGAGCATATGAATTTGCGCTTTATCATGATATTACCTCGCTTCCAACATTTGATACAGCTATGCCTTATGGAGTACTGTATAGAAAAGATGCAGCAAAAATGATGGTACAATTTGCAAAAGCTATAGGAAAAAATGATATCGTACACAATGAATGATGTTCATATAATGATGCAAATGATCTAAATCCATACACAGTATCATTTATTGAAGAGTCATGTAAATTATGAATTATGGGACTAAAAGCTGACGGAAGTATTGCTCCTAACTTTAATCCTCATGACATAGTAACAAGAGCTCAATTTGGTACAATGTTATCAAGACTTATCTATGGTAACACTAATAACGTATCACAAGATGGTACAACACCATGGTACCAAAATCATCTTCTTGCATTACAAAAAAATGGTATTATGAATAATATTAGCTCACCAGATAAACAGGAAGTAAGATTATACGTGTGGCTTATGTTACAAAGAACTTATAATAATCTCAAATAATCACTACTATACACACCTTATGTAATTGAGATCAAAATCAACCCGTTTTACGGCTACAGAAATTAATTTCCCCCCATAATATGGGGGGTTTTTTTATTAAAAATCTAGATAATTTCACTTTCTATTTTCCTCTAGTTCTATATATATTGAGTATTATAATAATTATTTCAATCCACAATCTTCCCTCTCATGCTCCTCATCTGAGATATTCACGCAAATGCAAAACATGTACAGGCAATCATAAGTAACATCAGAGAGTTTCTTACAGCTCATGATGATGAAAAGAATGTCATTTTTTTGGGTGATTATATGTATATGTTTAGTTATGATCGTGGGGCGCTTTCTCAGTTATTTGATCTTTTTTTAGAGGTGCGACATAGTGGTAAAAATGCTTATATACTTACGGGAAATCATGATTGGCTTGCGCAATGGTTTATCTACCAAGAAGGGAAAAAAGTAGCCGATATACTCAATCGGTCCAAAACACTCAACTGAGGAAATACTGATAAACAACACACTACTCACCCACAGATACATTTCATTACAGAACCTGCTACATATACAATTGAGGGACAAGAGATTCTTTTTATGCCATATAATAAATGATTCCTTACCCAATACAAAGATATATTACTTGAAAAATACAATACAAGTATATGACAAGATATAGCTTGAGATGTATGAGAAAATAATATTATAACAAATACAAGCACAACAGAAGATTGAAAACCAGCACTTCATTCACCATCTATACTGCAAGAAAATATGTCGCCGAAGGCGACAATCTATAGCGATTGTTTAGCTTTACTCAACAGCATCAATCCTAATGAACAACTCTCAAGCGCATTAAATTTGTATCTTCTTGAGACGTATAAACCATGAATGAGTTTGATACATCATTACTATACTGCACATATTCGTTTTCCATGACAAGAAGCGCAATTTGATTACAAAGATATTGCTCTGCATCCACTACGAACCAAATATGCAACTCAGGTAATTTCAGGACATCTTCACAAAGCATTTATCCATGATAATTACTTCTGTGCATGAAGTGTTTGGTATACAACAAGTGGTGAACGCGACCAATGTAAGTGGCTCTGGAAGTGGCAAACAAGTGTTGCAACAGTGAGTGATATGCAACCACTCTACCAAGCCCGAGAAATATCAATCAATCCATACTATAAGATAGCACATAGTAATGATCTTGATAGCAGTGCTGTACTACAATATATGAAAACAATTCGTACTAATCACAAAAACCTCTTCCCTCAAGCACAAGTTCAGCGATCTCATGATAGTATCTATAGTCTAGAAAATACAACACTTATTCTCTACACTAACCAAAGTGTTACTGATATAGAGCAAAATATCACACCAGAGTTGAAATCACAAATTGGTGATATACAACTCAAACAAACACTTGCTGGGCAAAAAGATATGAGTGATCTTATTGACCTATCACAATACAATATCCAACAAAGTCTCTTAGATCGAAAAGAATTAGTGAAAAAATATATAATGTCAAGATATTGAGATGAAAGTGACAAATATCGCACGGTATTATCTGAATTAGGCATCCTGTAACAGGGGTGTTTTTTTTATATATCTATCTTTTATGTATAGTTATATATAAGGTGAATTCTCTCAAAATAGTATCAATAACCAGCTTTTATACGACATATGCCAGCATGCAAACAAAAACACTAATAAAACGAGTATTGTGAGGGCTTATAGCCATCAATGGGTTGTTCAATCCATATAGTTTTTTGCATTATGCACAAGACTATAGTGACAATACAATGAATACTGCAGTAAGTCAGGATAGCAAACATACATCAGTCAATTCTTCTACTTTCGATAAAATTTCACTATGATTTT
>CAXYYI010000124.1:0-3150 GCA_964293055.1 uncultured bacterium
TGATGTAGAAAGTAATTATAACGAAACAGAACTACATGCTGATATAAGTTCAAGATATATGTTTGCAAGAGGTATATTAAATGCAGCAAAATTATTTGGAGCAAAAACGATTAATGTTATTTTTCCTATGTATCCTTATGCAAGATCAGATAAATGAGAAAAAGTATGAATAGAACATACTCAAAAAAGAAAACCTATTTATGCACAAATGATAGCAGCAGATCTTAGAAATCATGGTGATGATTATATGATTACTATAGACATCCACAATTCTGCTACAACAAGTCTTTATGGTGGACAAAAATACGATCGTACTGCTATCAACATACCTCATAGTTGGGTAATTCAACAATGACTCAAGAAACACTGATTAGAAAAAGATTTTCAATTAGGATCAACCGATGGTTGAGGAACCGACAAAATACAAGAAGTATTAAAATGACTTATGGTTAACTGATATACAGCTATTAAATCAAGAGATTATACAAAACCAAATACTGTCAGTAAACTCACAATATTCCCTAATCCAGATGCACCAATTACATGAAAAGATATTGTAGTGTATGATGATATGATTGATACAGCATGAACACTAGAGACAGCAATTATAGAAATTCAGAAACATGAACCAAAAAGTGTTATTATTATTTCTACCCATGGACTATTTAATGGGTCAGCTATCCAAAAACTACAAAATCTCTATGATACGAAACAAATTGAAGCTGTTTATATTACAGATTCAGTCTATAGAGAAAATCTGCCAGAGTTCATTCATGTTATGTGAACAGAAAGCATTATTGCACGTCAAATTGCACGTAAAGCACAATGACAACCTTTAGACCCAAACTGGGGTGGTATTGAGTAACACATGAAAAGAAACTATATTGCAGTAGCTTCACAGAGTGAACAAAAAATACAACCTGTAAAAGAAGCTTTTTTACACATTTTTCCTGATAGTGAAAATATTATCACTGGATTCACTACAGCGTCATGAATCAATGAACAACCTGTTTGATACGAAGAGACAAGACTATGAGCATGGAATCGTCTACAAAATCTAAAAAACATAACAATTGCAGAATACTATATAAGTATAGAAAATGGTATTATTCCTCTTGAGGATAAACGATATGATGTGTGACATATCATCATTGAATCCACAAAATGAGATATAATAGAAATACTCACAAAAAAAATAGAATTTCCTACAAAAGCAGTAGAAATTGCAAAAAAAATCTGATTTGACATCACAACAGTATGAAAAGCTCTTCATGAGCTAGATCACACTATTGATCATACAGATCCTCACTCAAAACTGACTGACTGAGTGTTTTCTAGAAAATGACTGATATATAATGCTTTGATAAAATGACTATGAGAAATAGACAAGATACCATAATTACAGTACCCTCTTTAAAATAAGCATGATTATTTATTCAATATCCAAAAAAATCAAACACTACAATTATAATTCAAAGCACATTTCTCAAACATTGTCAACAACTACACTAACTTTTTAGAAAAACACAGTAAAATAGCTGTGTTTTTTTTATTAGATTATCGCAAATGAACAGTTAAAAGTAGTTCATCAGTATAATAGATATATCACTTTAACTTATGAAGCATGGTACATCTATGACTGAAGTAAAAAATATAAAAAAACAAGTAGCAAAAACATTATCTGCATCACCAGTATCACCTATCGTAAAAGAAATTGGTTTATTTGCTGGAATCTTTGCATCTGTTTTTGTAGTAAGTATTGTTTTTGTAAACGCAAATCTTTTCTACCATGCAATCAAAGGAGTATTTAGCGAAGCAAAAGCTGAAAGTTATGTTTTCACAAGTGATAATGTGGCGAACATGATGCAAAATACAAATGAATTAGACTCTTTTCTCAAAGAAAATGAAAATGATAGTGCTCTTCAAGCAATCAAAAAAGATCGTACTCTTTTTGTGTCATCAAGAGAAAAAATGGAATCAACACTAGAAAGTACTGATCATAAATTTTCATACTCTCTTGTCCCTCCAGGACATAGAATTTTTATTCCAGCAATTTGAGTAGATGCACCAATTATTGATATATCTGCAGCTTCAGAACAAAAATTAAAACGTGGAGATTTTGATAAAGAGTTATACTCAGGAGTAGTAAAATATCCTTCAACACCAGAACCATGAAACAAATGAAATACACTCATCTTCTGACACACAAGTTACTACCGATGGAAAAACAATCCTTACTGAGAAATATTCGCAAAAATATATGATTTGAAAAAATGAGATTTGATAAAAGTAGCATGGAATGGACAACTATATACTTATGAAATCATTGAATCAGTTGTCACAACACCTGCAAAAGTAGATGAAACATATAAACAATATACCGACGGAGAATACATTACTCTTATGTGATGTTATCCAATTGGATCTGATAGTAGAAGATGACTTATTATTGCAAAAAGAAAATTATAAAAATACTACAACACTCTATAAAAAAAATATTTATTTATGCATTACTCTATCAACTATGAAACTTACTACTCATACAAAATTTGCAATCATAACAGCTCTTACAGTTATGGTATGAGGAATAACAACAATTAGTATTGCTTCAAACAGCGATATGTCTTCTGATGAAATGCGCAAAAATATCGCACAAAAACTTGATGAGTTTGGTCGTATCCAAAATGCAATCAACACAATCAAAGATATGGATACAAATGACGCATGAACAGGTACTACAAATTTTTCAACAAAAGAAGCAGCAGAAAGAGCTGCAAATCTTGGTAATGATATTAATACTATTATTAGTGATATAGAAGCGTTGCAAGAAAAAAGAAAAGAAAATAGCGAAAACTATACTATCATGTTACAACAAGTAAAAAAAGTAGTCATTGATATAAAAACAACAAAACAAACAGTAACTGATAGTGTCACAAAAATTAATTTATACACACAACGTATGGTTGAGTTGCTTGCAACTATTGAACAGACAAAAAAATATATCAACAACACCCAAACTACTCTTGTACAATTACTTCCAGCACTATATGTTATTCAAAATGATTATACTAACAATGCTGGGAATATAGATGATCTCAAGCTTCTTCTTGGATCTGAATCTATGGGTGAAACATTATCATATGATGATAT
>CAXYYI010000125.1:0-3104 GCA_964293055.1 uncultured bacterium
TAAAAAAGAAAAACACCAACTCGAAGGGGAGCTAGTGTTTTTAGTCGAAAGATCATAGAATCTGGAAACACAGTATTACTGCCACGGGTATACATCCATATACCTTCATATACAAAATTGTATCCGATGTTTATATGCTTGTTACACATATCTATCTATATTCCTTGTGAGAAATGCACACGAGATATTGCTACCAAGGTACACCAGTCGCGAAGACTGATATAGTGCAGGTGTTGCATACGCCATCTGTCTTGATTACTCAAGGAGATGTCATTAACCATAAAGGCACGAATAGACGCAATGAAGTGGATATCAGTGCATATTCGGTTGATATTGCTACCACTACGAATACGGATAGGATCCATCAGGAGATATCGGTACTAATGATGTTTTCACACCGACGTACTTTTCTACGAGCTTCACTGAGGTACCAATTGGGGACCAACAGAGTTGATTTATGCATGCAGCGGGTTAGGCTGTTTTGTGTTCGCGATACTACCATCTTTCGATTAAAGACGACCATACAAGAGCTCAATCTCAATACAATCTATAAGGGATCAAAAGGCCTTAGGGAGGTTGTAGTCACAGTATTGTAGCATATGACATCTAAAACACGAAGTTTCAGGCTATCATCCAGACAATAGAGTAAGAATAAATCTTCTACAAGAAATAATTATTACGCTGTGTTGTGCGGTACGTCTTTAATCGAAAGACAATATGGCGAGGAGGATGTAAACGATCTCATCAGTACAACACGGTGGAGGCGGACAGTTCTGCTAAGCAGACGTGTCCAGAGCAAACTTGCTGTTGAAGGCAAACGCACTCATTGCTCCCTCATGTGTACTTCTATATTAATCAGAAATTTTTATTTGTCAAAAAAAATAGCACTTTTTTTCGACTTTTTTATGAGATTTATAAAGAATGGCTTTTATAAGCTATTTTCGAGATTGTAATTTTGTGTGAAAAATAACGATATTTGCACCTTTGGTGCATTTTTTCATAGTTTTTTTGTTAATTATCTCTTGAGTTTTTTTATAAGTATTCTTTCTTATAAAAATTCTTTTTGAGTTTGTTGTAATAGTTCATCATATCTATGTTTTTGATGTTTATGTCTTGGCTCATTTTGTGCTAAAAATTTTGGATCATGTTTATGTAGGAGATATCTAAGCTGATAAGATGCTAAAGCAATTTTATATAGATCATTTTCTAAAACGAAGGTATTAATATTGTATTTGTGTTCTATATATCTAATAAAACGCAAACTAAATGCGTTTGCATTTCTTTCATAGTCAATAAGATGTTTTCATAAATGATTTGCAAATATATGTCACAATTCATGACTTATAGCAGCTAGGGTATAGGAGCTAGAATCAACAAATGTTTTGCTTGGAATTGCTATCATATGATCTGATATTTCATCTCGACTTTTTGCATAATAACAATCTAATATATCTTTTTCATGCTCTGGATTTTTTTGACAATAATCTTGAAAATCTTTTTTTAAACTATAACGAAAATCTTGATTTTTTATTCATTCTCATGATATGTATGCAAAAGATACAGCTATATCTTGTTTAGTAAAATTTTTGTATTCTTCTATGATTGATATTTCTTGTCATCATATTGATACTGTTATATCTCATATAGAAGAGTTTAGTTTTATATTTTTATTACTTTGATATAAATCTAACTTGCTTAGCAAATTTTCTTTAACTTCAAAACATCTATGTAAATCATTAATTGATTTTTTATTCACTTGAGTGTTATTTTTTTTGTTTTTCTTTTGAGAGAGTTTTTTAGTAATGGTTTGTAGTGTATTATAAAAATCTTTTTTATTCATAGTGAGTTAATTGTTATAAATAATTTCTATACCATATTTTTTGGCTAAAGAAATAGCGGCTTCTTCTAATTCCTGTGTTAATTTAGCATTTGTCTTATCTATTACTAATGCATCTATTGTGGCATTATTGATTAAAAACTCATTGTGGCATTTATGTATTTTTCACTTAATATCAGTATATTGTAAATCATTATGAGATAAAAAATTCTCTTTATATAGAATTATAGAAGTAGTATCTCCATAACTATATTTTTTAAAACTACCTTCTTCTTTACTACCAATTCTATTGTCACTTCTTAAATCAGTGTTAGCTGCCATTAGTGTTTCTCCGGATAATTTTAGTCAAATACCATTTCACCATGCTGAAGAGAATGATTCATTATGATATCACTCTGTCGATATATCATATTGTATATTTTTTCATCGTTTTAATATGTTTTCTAAACTTACTGCATTTCTAGCCCAATGTATTTTTTGTACAGAATCTAGAAATTCTTTATCAGATTTAATTTTATAAAGAGTTCTAAGATATTCATATGCTTTTATCTTTTTCTTTGTCGACTCTGATAAATCTCATGCTAAGTAGTATTTATAAGCATTCTCATGCATCTTAAGGTATCTTTCTTTTTCTTCGTTCGTCAATCGTCAAAAATTTTGATACTCTTTTGAAAGTAAATATTTTTTATGATTGTTTTTAATCTCAATTCATTTATTATCCTCCAATAACATCATTTTAAAATTTTCTGCCTCTTGATTTTGCTTTACTTGTTGCTTCTCTTGTTCTATACGTCTAGCTTGTATCTCTATTTTTTCCTGTTCTTGTTGGTTTGGATTGATGACGGAAAAATCTCCATTTTGGAGAGTGTTGTTGTAGTATTGATTTTCTAATGAAGGTGAATTAGAGTTTGCCATAGTATCATTATACTTGTTTTGTCTCTTTTTGTCAAAAAATCTCTTCCTTCTGCTAACCAAATCCCTATACATGAAGGTATGACAGATAAGATTCGTAACTTTTGTATAATTGCACATATTGACCATGGGAAGTCGACACTAGCAGATCGTATGCTAGAGATTACTGGTACAGTAAAAAAAGTCGCACATGGACAGATGCTTGATCGTTTGGATATTGAGCAAGAAAGAGGTATTACTATCAAACTGACGCCTGCGCGTATGAAGTGGAAGTGATATGATTTGAACTTGATTGATACGCCGGGACACGTGGATTTTGCGTATGAGGTGAGTAGGTCATTGGCTGCGGTAGAAG
>CAXYYI010000126.1:0-3034 GCA_964293055.1 uncultured bacterium
TCTTTTCCGATATGTACTCGACTCATTTTATAGCCTACCAAACATAATATTCACAATATCAATGGCACTATTACCCATGCATATACTTTGTTCATATGACACTACTAGTAAAGACATAAAAAGCATATATATAGTATTTTTATAAATATATGTATATAAAAATATATTGCAATAGCAAACTTTGTTTTATAAATCAGTTGATTTTATAAACTAATTACATAATATAATTTTGTTTTATTCTTAAATACTAATTAAAATGAGCAATATTATCGAAGCACTCCAATGGCGTTATGCAACAAAAGCATATGATACAACAAAAAAAATATCTGCTGAAGATTTGAATACAATTCTAGAAGCAATGAGACTTGCGCCATCATCATTTGGACTACAACCATGGAAATTTATTGTTGTAGAAAACCCAGAATTAAGAGCACAATTGAGAGAACATAGTTGGGGACAATCACAAATTACTGATGCATCACACCTTATTGTCTTGTGTAGAAAAAATGAAATTACAAGTGATGATGTAAATACATATATGCAAAACATCAGTGAAACAAGATCTATGCCAGTTGAACAATTAGATAACTATAAAGATTTTATCAATTGATTCCTTAAAAATCTTGATGCAAATACAATGGCTGCTCGAAATACAAAACAAGTTTATATTGCACTTGGAACTGGTCTAACTGCTGCTGCTGAACTTAAAATTGATGCAACACCAATGGAAGGATTTGATGCTGCTAAATACAATGAAGTTCTTGGATTAACTGACTACTCTGCTGCTGTACTTCTTCCTATTGGATATAGATCAGCTGATGATCAGTCTGCAAACTATGCAAAAGTAAGATACTCACAAGAAACACTTGTAGAAAGAAAATAATTATCTACTATAATATAGTAATAGATACATGCACGATATTGCATCAGAAAATAAAAGTATTTCTGATTTGCATATTGTGCATTTTTTTGCTAGTATAAATCAGTATAAAATCTATTTTATTTTACCATACTTATTTTTATGTGATTCATATTCTCTTATTTTAAACAATATAAACGAAGTTTATTATTAGCATTGGTACTTGCTGCTATCAACCAAATCTTCTCACTACTTGATCCACAAGTATTTCGTATGATTATTGATAATTATATTAGTAAATTTCAATCGTACTCACAACATGATTTTATTCGTGGTGTTGGTGGATTATTACTTTTGAGTGTTGGTGTTGCAATGATTAGTAGAATTGCAAAAAACTTTCAAGACTATGTCGTAAATACAATGACACAAAAAATTGGAATGAACGTCTATCAAAAAACTATTAGTCATATTTTTTCACTCCCATATAGTGCTTTTGAAGACCAACAATCTGGGCAACTTCTCCAAAAACTACAAAAATCTCGTGATAGTCTCCAAGCATTTATGAGTTCAATGATCAACAATGTCTTTGTTGCACTTGTATGATTAGCTTTTGTATTTATCTATGCAATCAAAGTACATTGGCTCATTGCTCTATTCTATGGTTTGATTTTACCATTGATGTGAACTGTTGTCTTTTTTCTTAGTAAAAAACTGAAAAAAGCACAGACAGCAATTGTACAAGAGACTGCTTGATTAGCTGGTTCTACAACCGAAACTATACGCAATGTTGGATTAATTAAATCACTATGACTAGAACAACAAGAAATGGATAGACTCGCTGATGTCAATTTAAATATCCTCTGATTGGAAATCAAAAAAATCAAAACCGTAAGACTCATAGATTTTTCACAAGGAACTATGATCAACTTTGTAAGAGTTTGTCTTTTAGGAACTATGTTTTGGTTGGTATATATTGGAAGCATTTCTCTTGGTGAATTCTTTAGTTTATACTTTTACTCTTTCTATATTTTCTCACCATTATATATGCTTGGTGAAGTCATGAAAAATTATCAGGAAGCAAAAGCAAGTGATGAAGTAATTCGTGATATTCTTGCAATGCAACCAGAAGAGAAAAATGCAATAAATATAGTTACTCCAGATATCGTTGAAACTCTTTCTTTTGATAACGTATCTTTTGGATATAATACAAAAGAACAAAATACTGATCAAGAAATCTTAACTTTGAAAAACATATCACTCAGTGCAAAAAGTGGTGAAACTATAGCATTTGTATGACCATCATGAGCAGGTAAATCAACAATTGTAAAATTACTATTATGATTATATAAGCCAGTCTCATGAAACATTTTTGTAAATAAGAATCCTATAACAAATATAGATACAGACTGGTATAAATCTCATATCTGATATGTAGCACAAGATGCGCAATTATTCTCTGGAACAATCAGTGATAACCTCCGTTTTGTAAAACCAGATGCTACCGAACAAGAACAAGAAGATGCACTTCGTGCAGCACAGCTATGGGAGTTCATTGTATCGCAGCAAGATTGATTGCATACAAAGATTGGTGAATGATGACTCAAACTATCTTGATGACAAAAACAAAGATTAGCAATCGCGAGAGCACTCTTAAGAAAACCAAGTATTCTCATTTTTGATGAAGCGACAAGCAGTCTTGATAGTATGGTAGAGCAAGAAATTACTGAAACAATTAAAACAATTGGATCTCATGGCAATGATATAATTTGTATTCTTATTGCTCATAGACTATCTACAATTATGCATGCAGATAAAATATATGTTGTCGAAGCAGGAAGTATTGTAGAAGATTGAGAACACAATACTCTGTTAGAACAAAAATGACTATACTATGCATTATGGAGACAACAACGAGGTGTAAATCAGCAAGAAGAAAAATAATAGAAAAATACTTGAAGTATGTTGATAGTTTACTATATATATCTTATTCTCTTTTTATTATTCTATTCTTATCCATGACTACACAAAAAAATCACGATACAAAACAACAAAAATGGTGGAATATTGTGATCATGTTTCTTGTTGCAATATTTGCACTTATATTTATTGGGTTTTTATATTATGCGCAGAAGAAACTTGATTATATTGCAAACAAAATAACAAGGCAGGGAATAA
>CAXYYI010000127.1:0-3026 GCA_964293055.1 uncultured bacterium
ATATTATATCTTTTTAGGATACTACAGTCACAATATTTTCATTTTTTTAAACACACACTCTGTATCAATATCTGCTAGCAACTATTATCGCAATAATACCTCCTCTATTTTTGGTTCATTTTTTCTATCTGATACATTCAGATGCCTCATGTCATATTGATAATTGTATACTGTGGCAACATAGGTGTTAATTGCATTTGTACATATCATGACGATCCACCAGAGTGACAATATAACACAAAATAGGTTCCTGCTGGATACTGATTTGCAAAAAACATTTCATTTGAGATCGCTATCGCTCACTCAACAGGATGCCCTATCATATCTACCAGCACCACTGGTACTCACTCCTCTTCAAGTTCTTTCTTATACTGAAAATACTCAGACCATGTCCATACACTCTTTGATGCTCTCCCACGAGGATCACATGCTTGAGGATTATACAAATCTTTTACATCCATTATATCTTTTTTTGAATACTATAAATATATTCTATATGGTATAGAATATATAGTTTACAAACATAATTGCAAGATAATTTTAGGATATATTCTAAAATAAAGATGATTATAACAATAATATATAGTCATTATTATTATAATCACATGAAGACAAAAACATTGATATAATGCATAATAATACTTATAATACATATATTTTTATGGATAATATTTTGGATTATGAAAAATGAGGAAAGGCTCTACCAAGCCGATAATTATAAAGATGGATTCAATGATATAGAAAGAAATAACGTCTTGAGCCAAGTAACTTGTCATCAATTATTTCATGATCACATAGATTATTTCTTTTCTGAATACTATAATGATCTTATAAAAAGTTCTAATAAAACAAGTCATGAGAAGTGACTATTTTTTCAGTATATTTTTGAGAAACACTCTTTTTCAGATTTTATACAAAAAGTAGGGAAAGAAAAAATTGATCAAATTGTACCTTATAGAGATCAACCTTTGAGTTCACAGCAAATACAAGATCTTATATGACAGTTGCAACAAATTATCAGTGATTATTGCCATAAAAATCAGATCGATCACTGGTATATGAAAGATAAGCAAATCGAATGACACACACCATATGGATATGGTTTTATGAAACTCCTTGCACAAGAGTGATATATAGATATACAAGGTATTGATACATACAACACTACTCAAGCATGATATGCATTTGAGTCATTTTTTTCTAATTATCTTGCCAATATTTTCTTCAAAAAAACAGTAGCATCAATACAAAAAAGCGAAGAAATTAGCGAAACACTAGAACTACAAAGAATAATAAATCACTATCTAGTACTCCTTCTCAAAATTTTAGCTACAATTGAAAACAGCAATGATAAAGACCGTTTTGCACAATGAGTCTATAATTTAACAGTAGCAAAAGATTTTTCACTTCTTGATGGAAAAACATTTATATGAGTTTTTGAGGATTTTTTGGAAGCATATGAAAACGATGCCACTATTGATCTCATAGAAATACAAGAACAGGCAAAAGCTATATTTAGTTATAATTTCAAAAAACATCTACCCGCAGAAAATGATGAACCGACAGTCTATTTGAGAGATATAGGTACTCATACCATCTTTGTACCAAAAGATAATTTCTATTTTGACCCTGCACCTACTATTCAGCCTATTGAAGAAACAAAAAATAGAGAGAAAATTTTAGGATTCATATGATATATGGATCCACAATATAGAGAGAAACATAGTACTCTTATAAGAGATGCAAGTGTATTCAATGCACTATGAGAAAAAGTATGGCGAGGTGATTTTGATCCAACACGCGATGTCGATTATACATTACTCCAAAATACATACTATATTCTCAATCAACAAGAAAGCATGCGACCATGAGAGTGAGCTATCTTATCACAACAAAAACTCCTTGATAGTGACATCATCAAGGCTAGATTTTGATGAATCAGTGAATCACTATGATTGGATTGAAACTCTCAAGACTATATGGAACCTACAAAACTCAAAAGAGAATATTTTACAGCAAAATCCCTCTATAAGATAGAAAACGGGAAATTATGTAAGAATGTATTTGCGTATAAAGAGTAGGAGGATCTATTAAAATAAAAAAGACTCCTTTATAGAGTCTTCTTTTTATATATCTAGACCGTTATTCTACCATACAAGCAGATAATGTTTTTTTGGTATATCACTGGAAAAGTCGTTTTTTTCTTTGTTCAGATGAACCATGTGTTCGTGTTTCTGGTTGGACATATCACGCTGTCTTTTTTTGAATATTATCATCACCTACCGCTTCAGCTGCATCAATCGCTTCATATAAATCATTTTCCTCTAATACTCACTCATCGTTAATTGTACCTATCCAAACTCCTGCTAGACAATCTGCTTGTAGTTCAAGTTCAATAGATGCTTTGCTATCTCACTGTTCTGTACGTTGTTGTGCATTGTCTGTCAGTCATAACTGATGTTGTACATGATGTCATACTTCATGAGCCAAAACATAAGCTTGCGATAGATCTCCTCATTTTGCCCCAAATTGTTTTTCAAGTGTTGTAAAAAATGTTTCATCTATATATATTGTTTGATCTAATGGACAATAATGAGGTCAAATTTGCGATACTGCTCCACCACATGATGATTGTGTTGCTCCTCTAAATAATACTACCTTAGGCTCTTTATATGTGTATCATTTTTTTTGAAAAACAGCTCACCATAGAGTATTTGTTGATCAAATCACTTTGGACACAAAAACTTCATAGGTATCTTTACCGGTAAAATTATTATTGTTATTGTCTTGCTCTTGTTGTTGTACAATTTGTGTATTTTCCTGCAATCCTGTCAAAACTTCAATTGCTTGATCTGGTCACATAAAATATCATACTGCCAATACTACCACTATACCTACCAGTGATATACCACCCACTGCCTTTGAAGTGAATGGCAGGCGCACTCAACCGGCGCTGCACGTGCACGCCCTGGCAGGTGGGACAGGCAGGCGTGCTGCTATCGGAAAAGGACTGAATCTTTTCGAAT
>CAXYYI010000128.1:0-3019 GCA_964293055.1 uncultured bacterium
CCAGGGATATTAAGCTTATCACATGTGATAGCCCCATCTTGGATTTGGGTAGTACTGATAGCTCATGATGCAATTTGTGCAGAACCAATAGCCCCATCTTGGATATGATTTGTTCAGATAGCACCATTGTCTATATCACCACCATTTACAACTCATTGTGTAATATATCCTGCAGTATTACGTTTGAGCACACCAACTGGTGATCCCAGATCAAGTCTAATCCCTTGAGAGTCAAGTTCTACTTTCCAAGGACTAGTTACTTGTCCATCAGTTGTCACACGAAGTTTTTCAATAGTCATCACATTGTTATTGAGTGACGTGCTAATATTTACATTAGCAGATACCTCTGAGAAGAACATTGTACCAAATCCAAAAAGTCCCAAAAAGAATAAAGCATTCTTCGCAGCTGTATGCGTAGGAAGATGGTGCAAATCAGGAAGAAACTGTTTTGCGAATCAATGTACAGAATTGTGTAGTTTTGTCATCAAGACCAAATATAGATATATAAATATTCTATTATTATAGGGGTAACGACTATACATATCAAAAAAAGCAAAGCAATTGGTAGAGGAAATGAGTCACTTTGACTTGCAAAATAATACTTTTATGGTATAATATATACAAATATGCCATATATGTGGTGTTTTAGTTGTTTATTGCATCTATCTATGAATAAGTTTACAAAACTATGAGCTGCTGCTCTTGCTACTCTTACAATTGCATGTACATCAATGAAAAATAAAGATGTTGTTGATGCTCATTCAGAACAAGTAGTACATACTCTTTTGACGCAAGAAAGACAAAAAGCGATCTTAGAAGACTTGAAATCAAAGGCAATGTATGATGAAAGTATTAATGAGAGTATTATTTTTGAGGATATGCCAAATGATCCAGAAGTAAGATATGTTGCAGCAAAAAATAGATATTATTTTGGTAATGATAAAGTTGTCTTTACTCAAATTCGTGATAATCAGGAATCTGTTTTGGGTAATTTAAAAAAACAAAGATACTCAGTTATAGGAAAAAGAGATTGAACAAAGGATGTTTATATAGTACAAGTAGAATGAAATATTTTAGAATTTAAGAATCACTTACAAGGAGTACAATGAATTGCTGGTGTTACGTATGATAGAGAGTGATATTCTGAAACTTGTGTTACTTGGAATGATCCTGAAGCTACAAATACTCGATGATGATGATATTGACAGGCTCACTTATCATCTGTTGATTGGGCTGCAGCTTGATTTAATAATGTTCCTACACATGCAGCAGATAGTGTAGATGTATTGAAGCCAATGCATCAGACTATTTCTACTCTAACTAATCCAAATATAGTAGTAGATGTAATTGATGGTTGAATACCTGTTACAAATTCAGAATTTAATGTGTTAAATGCATATAATTTTGTTACAAATACCACAGGTAATACAAGTGATAATCATGGAACTGGAATTGCTGCTCTTATTTGAGCTAAATCAAATAATGGTGTGTGATGACGTTGAATTTCTGCATGAATCCCAATCAATACATTAGATGTATGATGATGATGAACTATTACTATCTCAGCATTGTATGCTGCATTAGACCGAATTAAACAACAGATGATTGATAATCCTAATCAAGTACATGTGCTTAATATGTCTTTCAATTGTGGAAATGATGTTATTGTGCAAAATAAATTGGCAGAAATTGATGCAATAAAAGTAGCATCAGCATGAAATACATGAAGTTCAACGATGTCATATCCTGCTCAGTGGAATACAACTGATTCTGGTATTATTCCAGTAGGATGAACTATGGCTGAAGATCCAAATAAGCCACAATGGAGTTGATCAAATACTGGGCCTTGATTAGTATTTATGAGTGATGCTGGGAATATTAGAACAATGACTACAACAGGTGCTTATACTAATAGTAATTGAACATCTTGATCAGCCGCTATAGTATCTTGAACAATAGCAGATTTGTATACAGCAGACATCAATGCTACTATACCACAAATGAAAAATTATTTATATGAAGGTGCTCATACATTATCTTCAGGTAAAAAATGGGTAAGAACTGCAAGTAGTGATAAATATATTGTAATGAAAGATGTTCCAACATCTATTGATGCTGCTGGAAATGGTAGTTATACATATAACTTTACACCTAATTTATATAATACACCAACTTCATCTGTAGTACAAACATTAAATAGAAAATGTTACTATCCAAATAATACGCTTGTTCCTATGACAACAAATCCAAATGGAACAGTAACATTCAATGTTGTAGTGAATACAAATAATGGATTTAGTGCGACAAATCCTGCAGTAAATCGTTTGAGATATGAATTCACACCATCAAATGCGACTTCATGTGTGACAACAATTAAGTCAAAACCTATTACTATTACAAATCTTGGTACACTTAGTACACAAGAAGTAGACCTTCTTCAAGGACATTTCTATCCAAATCCAGTACAAGATAAATTGATTATTACAAATGTAAGTGAGTTGTGACTAGATGATGCAAAAGTAACAATTGGTGATATTTCTGGACGTACTGTACATATGACAACACTAAATTCAATTGGAGGAGATAATGCCGCTATTGATATGAGCCAATTTGCAGCTGGTACATACTTTGTACAATTTCATCCAAAAGATGCTGCAATCAGACCAAAAACAATCAAAGTGATTAAAAAATAATATAAGATAATATAATATAATTCTAAGAAACTCCTGACTACAATAGTTAGGAGTTTTTTTTATGTTTTATTATAAGTATGTCATAGTTTTTTCTTAGGTTTGTCTTTGTGAAACATTGATACAATGAGTATTATATTTCTTATTTTATTACATATATTTTATGCAAAAAGATTTTGATTTATGGAATGAACAAAAAAAGGATTTGGATATAGCATCTCGTCATATCTATCCTAGAATGAAAGAGATTTGGTATGTAAAACTATGAGTTAATATATGAGATGAAGAAAATGGGAAAACGTGGGTTGTAAGCCCAGTATTAGATACTT
>CAXYYI010000129.1:0-2990 GCA_964293055.1 uncultured bacterium
ATATCTGTAATAGATCTTGATTTTACAGATGAAGCAATTTATGATGACATACTCGAAAATTATCATAAATATAATATTTCATCATTAACAGAGCAACAAGTGTGATTACTATTAGAGAAATTTAAAAATCAATTTCCAAACTATATGGAGAAGATAATAAATTCAAGTTTATTTAGATCTGCATGTGGAAATATGTATTTATATTATTGAGAAGATTTTTCAATAATGTTTTGAATGAAAGTTTATTCATTAAATCAATGAGAGTTTAAAAAATGTATTAATCAAAGATTATCTAGTGGGTATGGTGACTACTACTTTACAAATATTACATTGGTTTCAAAAATTCTAGTTCAAGAAGATAATCAGTCTGATTATATTAAGCTAATAAATAATCTAATGTGATTTAGTGATTTGTTGTGTCTATAATTTTTCCTTGTAAATCCGTTGAAATAAGCGGATTTTTTCATATATTTAAAGTGCTTCACAAGCACGCTACGCACGGTAGCAGTCCAAAATGCACATTGTTGCACAATTTTTCTCGTACGGTCAAATGAAGGGGTATAGTTACCTACCGAAAGACCGTAAGGAAATTTGGACGCTTGTGAGGCGTAGTAGCTATGCCTCTTTTTTTTATTTTCTAAAATATATCAAATGTCCTCACAAGCGTCTACGGAAAACAAGAAACAGTTTTCTGAAAAAGAATTGATAGAAGGTGGAAACTTTCTTATTCGATCAATTTGTATTATCCTAGTGATAGTATGAACTAACGTATGATGATACCGATCCCTTTTGTCTCTAGCACCGTGTTATGCTATACGAGCAAGAGAAACAGTCGCCACCAAAGATCAAAAAACTCTCGACAGGATCAAGAACCGAAAAAATCATAAAATCAGACTGCTATCATCGTCAGTATGGTGATTGATCGCAGTGATGCTTGTGATCGGAGCATTAATAGAACAGGCAAATCCAACACCCGCTCCTCAATCAGTGATAGAAAAACAGACCACTCCGGAAGAGCAAGCCAAGATCGATGCCGATAAGAAGGCAGAAGAAGAGAGAATAGCGGAAGAAAAGAAGAAACAAGAGGAATATGAGAAATCACCAGAATACCAAGCAAAGATCCAAAAAGAAAAGATCGAGAAAGTCATCAAACAAAGAAAATCAGAGATGTATATCTACTGCCAGAAATCCATCAAACAACTTCTTGCTTTCCCAGAGACAGCAGACTTCTCATATATGGATCGAAACGCCCGAGCCTTTGGTGAGTGAATTGTCATAAAGTCGTATGTAGAGTATAAGAACGCCTATAATATACCCCTCAAGTCAAACTTTAGATGTGAGTATAAAGAAGTCGAAGGAACCTGGACTTTGATCGATGCAAAATTGGAGTAAATCACAAGTGATAATCAAAAAACCCATATCACAAAACAATAAAAACAAGGCAAGCAAAAAGATTATTCTAATGATAGCTGATATGTGATATTTATTGTCTCAAAATCAGCTATTTTTTGTGTTTTTTTATACAGCTAAAAAAAATGTTTTCCTATGATTTTTCTACTAATACAACAGTAATAAATATTGAAGCTCTACAGTAAGAAAACAATACCTCTAAAAACAAAAATATATGAAAAAAATGCAAAAAGACTTGATTTTTGGCTTATGTTTCCATATATTCGTGGTATGGAGAAGATCGAAACAATAGTTTCGTGTAAAATATCCGATCCGCCCATTCACTGATCTTAAGTATAAACAGTATATTGAAGGTGGAGTTAGGTTGTCAGCCGCTCTTAATCGTGCTGGAGAGATGCCAGATAGCCTGCTATCTATGGGTCTGTAGCTCAGTCGGTAGAGCAATGGCCTCTTAAGCCACTGGTCCGGGGTTCGAGTCCCCGCAGACCCACCAAAAAGTCTCAGTCTTCGGATTGGGATTTTTTATTATATATTGTGAGAATTTTATTTGTAATTTATAATGAATTGACTATTATTATAGTAATTCTTTATATTGTAATTACTGTATATGATGTCATATCTTGCAAATATAGAACAAGAAACACTCGACAATCAAAATTTTAGAAAAGTGCTCTATACAGGACCACATATTCAATTAGTTGTTATGTCACTTTTGCCAGGTGAAGAAATTGGAGAAGAAATTCATGATAAGGAAGATCAATTTATTAGGGTAGAGCAATGATCTGCTCATGCAATTTTGGAAGGGGTTACTCATGAACTATCTGATGATATGATTGTAATTATACCAGCTGGTATGAAACATAATATTATTAATGTTTCACAGACTGAAAGTTTGAAATTGTATACAATATATTCTCCAAAACATCATTCAGAAGGGACTATTCATATGACAAAAGCTGAAGCAGATGCTGCTGAAGCTGAAGAACATTTACATTAAATATCACGTATATATAGTCGCTGATTTTATATATAATACTTTTTCTTTTATATTGTACTTGGATTACATCTATGAAAAAAGCTTTATGAGTTATTGTTTGAGTATTGTTATTATTAGTGACCTCATGAACATATGCTGCAAGTGATCTTAATGCATGAGATATTGTTATTACAACAGCTCACTCAGATGGTGTTTTTTCAACTTGATCATGTCCGAATCCAACAAGCACAAATAACGCTTTTGAATTTTTGAATCTAGTAGATATTGATTCTGGTACCGTTATCTATTTTACTGATAATTCATATACAAGCACTGGATCATGGCGTAGTACAGAATGAACTATTGTATTTACAGCAACTAATTTGATTCCTGCATGAACATTTACATATTATAGTGATTGTTCTCTAGTTTCAAACCCTTTGACTTGGAGTAAGGTATGATGATGGGACCCAGCAAATGCCTGAGATAATCTTATTGCATATCAATGAGTTTTATGAGGAACTGGGACATCAGTAGATTTCCTATATGCTATATGATATGCAGCGGCAACTAACTGGATTACAACAAGTACACCTACAAGTAA
>CAXYYI010000130.1:0-2828 GCA_964293055.1 uncultured bacterium
TTATTCACGATTTGTCCAAGCAGTACGATCTCCTTCATCCCACTATCCAAATGATGACGAACCTCTGCCAAAATATCTGCAACAGATCTATTTTTTTCTAACCCACGAGCATATGGCACAATACAATATGCACAAAACTGGCTACATCCTGTCGAAATAGGCACATATGCTGTTTTTGATTGTTCAAGCATTAATTGGTTTGTTCCTTGTGGTAAGATACCAGTATACTCATTGAAAATATCGACATCAGGCGCAATTGTATATCACATTGCTAGCAACATTTTTGGCAACATTCCTACATCATCAATACGGAAAAATAGTTCTATATTTGGGAACTTCATTGCCATTTTTTTGTACAATGGATTGAATGAGTGATTGACAAATAAGTAGTCACCTGTTGGTGAATCAAATTTTGCATATCACTCTAAATCCTCTTCATGTCGCCCAATAATCACTGGATCTTTTGTTTTCACATCACCAACAAAATTACCAAGTTGCAGTGCTTTGGCTTCTTTTTTATCTCTTTGTTTTATAATTTTTCAGGTTTTTAAGTAATGTTGGACCATACATCATGTCAGCCATACTTTTTTGTTGGCTGGAATTTCTTTGAGAAGCCCGAAGACTTTGTCTTCGGATTTTTGTCTTACCGAACACGTATCAAAAATAACAACATCCGCCTCATCAGTTGTTTCTACATATGTCCATCATCCATTTGTCAAAATAGCTTTGATTCTGGCACTATCTGAATAGTTCATCTGACATCCAAACACCAATATGTGGAATTTCATTGTTCCTAATATTATTTATCGAAACTAAAAAAGCATCTTACACACAGTAAGACACTTTATAGAAATCATTTGATTTTACAAGATTAGAGCATATCTACAAATTACTTTTAGAGAAGTCCAATATATTTTGTAGCAAGTTTTTGTGCTTGTCCTGGTCCTGCTGGTTTGTTATTGAATTTCACTGACATATCGTATTCTGGGTTATATTCTTGATGATTCAGAATAATATTACATGTATCTTTTCAATCTTTGATAGCCAGATTATAATTATGTCAAATACCTACATTTGTTTCTATAGCGTATTTTACATCTCCACGTTGCAAATTTAGTGACCATCAATCTGTTGGTCAATTACCCATTGATTTTGGTTTATTTTTCTTCCAAACAACATCATCAAGTCTGACAAACTTATTTTTAATAAACTCTTGCACTTCTTTTGTGATCTCTTTGAGTGCATTTTTCGCGCTTTCTCTTTCAGGAGCTAGTTCTTTATCAGCAGCTTCATCAACAAATGCATCATGCATTTCTTGTTCTTGTGCTGCAGTCATATCATGAGAGTCTTTTTGACTATCTACTGCTTCTTGAGTCACAAGTTCTGACTGTTGATATTCTTGTTGAAGTTCCATGATATATATGAGTAATAGTAAATATTCTTATGTTAGTTTCTTCTTATTATCTTATTATACACCTAATAATTATTTTGTCAAATTTATTAAAACAAAATAATACCTATCAGCATTGTTTTTTTGGTAAAATACAGTACTTTCAGTATAGTTATAGGTGTTATTTATTACTTCATACAGATAGTATGGCAGATATTGAAAACAAAAACGAAACACAAGGAGGAGAAGGGCAAACAATACAACCAACTCCAGAAACAAATCAATCTGTTGCAGCACAAGCAGTCAACGGACAAACAACACAAGCAACACCTAATACAGGCGACACTGCAAACAATACAGCAAGTAGTGCTTCGACACAGTCGACTGCACAACAACCCGTTATCAGAACACCAATGCAAAAGAGATGAACTAAAATATCTCCAAAAGTATTTGCGATTGGTTGTGTTGCATTTGTCGTGCTCCTTGTTGGACTAATTTTTGCTGCATGATATGCAGGTATTCAAAATCCAAAGGCACTTGCTTCGATTGGGATGAGTGCTGCACAAGCAAAAACCTTACTCATGATTGTCTCTGGTGCGTTCTTTGGAATTTTGTTTTTCGTATCATTTGCATTTCTTGGGCTCAATGCCTACAGACTCGTTCAAGCAAAAAACACACCAAAAGGGAAATTCATAGTATGAATTATTGTATCACTTCTATTCTTATCATTTAGTATTGGTGTTGGTGCATTTGCCATTACAAGTATCCAAAAAATCAATACTGAAGAGGTATACTCTAAGAATCTTGTTGTATGATATGTACCAGCTTTTCTATCTGGTAGTACACAAGCAATATTTGAAGAGATTGAAAAACCAGGTATTACTGCTATTGCACCAGTGCAAACCTACATGAAGGTTAATAATACATTTAGACTCGCATTAGCGACTAAACTCGGTGTCAACAATATTATTTCTCTTGAATTATCATGTGGAAATGGTGCTGGTAACAAGAAGAGTCAAGTAGCCACAGCAACGAAGTTGCTTCCTTCAGATGGTAGTAATGCACAATCTGAATGGTTTGATTCTCCATGTTTCTATACAAAAAAAGGAATATATAATCTAGAAGTATCATATACATATTTTGATAAAGCAAGCCAACAAACGAGAACTGACAAAATGCCAGTCGGAACAATTAATATTCCAGCGGAGATCGTTCTAACGAACGATGGAGTAAAACTCCAAACAAATGATGTTGGAAACGAAATGCTTGCTGGTGATAGTCCTGCTCGTATTATATTTGATGCCAAAAAAATATTTACTGATTATGGACTCAAAGATAATTTGATTATCTGGGATGCTAATGGTGATGGAATAGATGATCCAACCAAAGAAAATAAATCATTCTTTAGTAACAACTATACAGAATGAAAATTATATAC
>CAXYYI010000131.1:0-2774 GCA_964293055.1 uncultured bacterium
CTGGCTACTAGGCGATATATATTTTCTTAATTTACGATACATATCAATATCAAAAGCGCTATTGCTAGTAATCATAAAAAACGATAAAAATTCCTGATATGATAAATATAAGACAGCATATCGTTTTAGTTCTGCATAAAATTTTGCAAGAAGATTAATATCATATGCTTGTACTACATCTGCTCATTGTAAATACGCATTTAACATATGATCTCATGAACCTCATATGGTTAGTATTTTTTTGTTGCACATATCAAAAAATGGCATATATCATGCAATATTTTCTGTTGTAAAACTATATAATGGTGATATTTTCTTATATCATTTATATAGACGAGTTTGTTGTAATATCAAAAGTTTATAGATTTCCAAAAACTCTTTTACTACTGGTAGATTTTTTTTAGGACACCCTGTAATACCATATTGTTTGAGTATATCAATAAACTCATAATAATTATGCATCTGAGTACTATGAAGCAGTTCTCAAAACGAGCTATTATGAAGTGTTTTTTCAGTCGTAAACTCTGGAAAATATTCTGCTATCCAAGTACATGTTGATAATCTTCATTTATGATCCAAAGAAAAAAATTGTTTTCATCAAGGGCAAGTATTGCAACCTACACTGTCTTTTTCTACATCTTCTACAAATGAATAATCAATTTTTATTAGATCTTGATAATGTCATTGTATATCTGCTATAATTGTTTTCACTTCTTGTGAACTTTTTTTAGCAAGCAAATCTGATTGTTCTTGTCATCTCATTTTTCATACAGCTTCCATATATGAAAAAATAATATGTTTTACTCAAAGTTGTGCGACATATGCTACAATCTCTGCAATATGATTCTCATTACCAGCATATAAAACCGTTCATATTCTGACATGCATATTACAAGCTATCAATTTACGTATTCACTTAATTGTTGGTTCAAAGGTATCTTTTCATCTAATCAACTCTTGCATTTCTTTATTACAGCCGTCTAAACTCACATGTATATATGATATATTTAGTTTCGAGATTCTATGTATTTTTTCTTCAGTGAGAAAAGATGCATTTGTAGAAATATCAATCTCAAAACCCAATTCAGAAGCATATTCTAGTATATCTACAAGATCCTGTCTCACAAAAGGCTCTCATCATGTAATTTTCAAATAGATAATACCATTTACATACATCTCTTTCAAAGCATTTTTGATTTGTTCAGTAGGCACATCATATGATATTTTATGCCATTTAGAACTAAAAATACAATATGAGCAAGAGTAGTTACATGTGTTAGTAACTTCTCGAATCACTCTTCATCAATTTTCTTTTATAGTAAATAAGCAAAATGGAAAACTTTTTTTATGCATTTTGTACCATATAATATAAAATATCACTATTTTTTTTATCTGATAATCACTGAGATGTATCAACAAATATGCAATGTTTATAGTCTTTACAATGTTCTTTTTTTTTCTCTATTGTCCAAAAATATTGTATTCTTTTTTGGAGCTGATCATAAGGTATATCAATAGTATGAAATCTATTTTTTTGTATAGTAGCATCGCAATACAGTATAATGATTCTGTTACTTACTATATCTTGTAAATTATTTTCCAATAAAGCAGCCCGTTCTATCAAAATAAGTGTATTATCATTAGCTTTGATTATAAGATCTTGTAGTTTTTGGCGTATTCTAGGTATCATAATCTGCTCATATATTCTCATATCTTGGTTTTGATAAAATATAGTATTTCACAAGAGTATAGGATCAATAGTATCTTTGGCTCATAGTATACGATCTCACAATTTTTCGATCAACTTCTGACGTATTATACTATCGTTTTTATGAGAAGAATAATACAAAATATCTCTTCTTATATCATCACAGGATATATATAAAACATCAATTTTTTGTTTTATTGCCAAAAGTTTTATAGCATTACAAAAATATGACTTTCAAGTATTTATAGATCACGTAATTCATCGTATATTTTTATTTCCCATTATCGATTAATACCGTATTGTAAAGGGCACAAAGCAATATATTTTCCATCTTTATTTACTCAATTCGTACAATTTATATTTTTTTCAACCTGATCAATAATAGTATATCATTTCTGTTTCATTATGTAGATCCATTTTTCTAAGCGTTCTTGTAAAATATTTTGAGATAGGGTATTATGAGAATTTTGTGGAGTATTATTATGAATATATTGTGCACCAAGTTCTTTGATTCACATTTCTGTATGCAAATTACTTCACAATCTATATACAAGAAAATGTAATCTAATTTCTTCTGTTGCAAGATCATCAATAAACTGCAATGTTTCATCAACATGTTCTATAGTCGATCAAGGCAAGTCCAATATCCAACTTGTTCTCACTCTTATTCATGCGGCTTTTGTTCATTGTACAGCCTTAATAATTTTCTCTTTATCTAAATATTTATTAATTTTTTTAGACATAGTCTCATCTGCAACTTCTATACCATAATGTATCCATTTACATCCAGCAAGAGCCATATGTTTCATAAGTTCATCACTATAACTATGAATAGTCGACAAACATCACCACTTTATTTGGATTGATCTACTTATAATACCTTTGCTTATTTCCATCATTCTTTTTGTATCTACGGTAGCATTATCATCAAGAAACAAAATTTTCTCTTCTCATCTTTTATAAAGATATTCTAATTCATCTAATACCTGCTGCACTGTACGTCATTGTCGCTTTCCTCGAAACCATGGCACATGACAAAATGTACATTTCATCATACAACCACGAG
>CAXYYI010000132.1:0-2740 GCA_964293055.1 uncultured bacterium
TCCTGGAACTGATGTTGTAGGTGTTGAATTTCCTAAACCACAACCTCAACTCATTCGTCTTAGACAAATTATGGGAACAGCATGATTCTCTGAAGCGGTGAATAAGAACTTAACAAATCTTGTTCTTGGTATTGGGATTGATGGGAAACCAGTATGGAAAGCACTAGAAAGTATGCCACATCTCCTCGTAGCCGGTGCAACATGATCTGGTAAATCGGTAGCAGTCAACACATTCATTCTTTCTCTTATCTATCAAAATAGCCCGTCTGAACTTAAGTTCTTGATGATTGATCCAAAACAAGTTGAACTTGGAATGTATGATGGGATCCCATATCTCTTGGCTCCAGTAGAAACTGTACCAGATAAAGCACTCAAAATCCTAAAATGGTGAGTAGCTGAAATGGAAAGAAGATATGGACTCCTCAAAGATATGAGAGTTAAACAACTCACTGAATATAACGCAAAAGTATCTGCTGATCAAGCACTTCCAAGAATTGTGGTGATTATTGACGAGTTAGCTGATCTCATGATGAATAGAAATACGAAGAAAGATACTGAAATGTGTATTACAAGAATTGCACAAAAAGCTCGTGCCGTTGGTATTCATCTGATTGTTGCAACACAAAGACCATCTGTGGATGTCGTAACTGGTCTTATCAAAGCCAATATTCCAACAAGAATTGCATTCTCTGTAGTCTCACAAATAGATAGTAGAACGATTCTTGATATAAAAGGCGCTGAAGAACTGCTTGGTAAATGAGATCTCCTCTATATGGATCCATCAAACAATGTGCCAATTCGTATGCAATGACCATTGATCACAACTGAAGAAACTGATGATGTTGTTGCTGCTATTAAGGAAAAATATATGAAAGGACTAACTGAAGATGATATTTATAATCAAGAGCTTATGGGAATTCTTGCTGGTAAAAACGTATGAGCTGGTATGTGATTTAGTAGTGATGGCAATGGAAATGATGATGAACTTGTGCAACAAGCAATTGAGATCATCAGTCAAACAAAAAAAGCATCTGCGACACTCTTCCAAAGAAAACTCGGTGTGTGATTTGCTCGTGCAGCGCGTATTATGGATATTCTTGAAGATCAATGAATCATCTGACCACAGGATGGTGCAAAACCTAGAGAAATCTATATTTAATATACATATCTAACCATCTATATACTCGCCACTCTGTGGCGCTGAGGCTTTGCCACAGATCTTTACCCACTCCCCTACTCTCTTATGATGTCTAGTATTATTGGAAAATTAAATAGCATCGTCTTATATACATTATTTGCGTTTGTTGTATCTCTTCTTTTGTATCCACTATACATCAAACTACTGCAAAAAATGAAGTTTAAAAAAACACTTCGTATTGATGCAGTAACATGAGGAAAAGCAGAAATATTCAACAAACTTCATGCACATAAAGCATGAACACCAACTATGTGATGAGGTATGTTTCTCCTTATTACTGCTGTACTGATTGGTATATCATATCTATTACAACACTTTGGATATATTAATAATACACTTGTTGCTAGAGAAGAAACCTATATTCTCCTATTTGCTTTTTTTGGAATGGGTATATGGTGATTAGTAGATGATTGGCTCAACATCAAAGGTACTGGAAAAGCGAGATGACTGGATGCAAAACTCAAACTTATGGGAATGATTGCGCTTGCCGCATGGATTAGTTACTGGTTTTATGCTAAACTTCATATTGATTACTTCCAACTACGACCATTTTTTACACAACCTATTTCAGTAGGAATTCTCTATCCGCTCATTACATTTATTCTCACAATTGCAATCGTCAATGCTATCAATATTACTGATGGACTTGATGGATTGGCAGGAGGAATGATGGTTATTATTCTTATGACTATGGCTGTGATTACTTTCACATACAAATGGTATCTCGCAACTGCACTTCTATGAATTATTACATGAGTACTCTTAGCATTTCTTATGTTCAATATTAGTCCTGCAAAAGTATTTATGTGAGATTCATGAGCACTGGCACTATGAGGTCTATTAGCAGCGCTTGTCTATCTTCTCAATATTAGAGATGATTTTTTTATTCCATTTATGGTTCTCTTCCTTTTATTTTGGTTAGAGCTTTTAAGTAGTTTTCTGCAAATATTTTGGAAGAGAGTCTTTAAAAGAAAATTATTTCCTATAGCACCTTTTCATCACTATTTAGAACACAAAGGTATGAAAGAACATACTATTGTGATGCAATTCTGGATTCTTCAAGGTATTCTTGCATCTATCACACTGATTATTATTTTTTACCAAATGCACTAAACAAGCTACTTAAAAAACAAAATCCTACTATAAAAATCGATATTTTTATTTTGTCTACGATGTATGACTATGAAAGAAAAAGTACTTCTTATATTGTATAAAGTATTCTTCATTTGACTCCTTCTACAATTTTTTGCGTATACATTTATGACTTTCCAAATTGGATGGGATGGGATGCTTGCGAATGGATTTTGGCTATGGAAAGAGATTTTTGTAATAGTATGAAGTTTGATTGCTACGTGGTATATTCGAAAAAACAAACTACGAAAACATAAAAATGCAGTACGATATATCACGATCGTATTTATTATACTCATGATATATTGACTACTAGATACATTATTCAAATGAATAAGTATCACTCGATTTGTAAAAGCATGGAAGTATGATTTTATTGGATTCATGATCTTTCTTACAAGTTACTATCTT
>CAXYYI010000133.1:0-2739 GCA_964293055.1 uncultured bacterium
GAAGATTATTATAAGACACGATGAAATGCGATGCTATATCCTATTTTAACTAATTTAACGAGTTCTGTAACAGATACAGCTGTTAAGGCTTCATATGTTGGACTGAGTAGAAAGTATGGGTTTCCATTGTGATTATATGGATGGAATGCTCCTAAGAATGGACGCGATGAGTTAATTAAGATGTTGGTTATGTTTGAAAAACATATGTGATATTCTGGTACATCAATTGCAAAATTAGTAGAAGAGTTATGAGATAAAAAAGATAAAGATTCATTAGAAACATTTAGAAAAAAATTATTAAACTCTGATAAAACAGGACGATGGGATGTTGTTTGAAAAAAAGTTTTAGATTGTATGACGAATCCCGCTGAGTTATTCAGTATTGAAACAGCTCTTGCAAATAAAATAGAGTGAGAAGCTATTGATGCAAACAATCCAGATATTGCATGGGTTGCATGATTATCACATCAACAAGCAGAAGATTTTCTAGCAACTATTCGTGAATATATAGATACAAAATTAGTTGATACTGATTTGAGTTGATGATGAAAAGATGCAAAACTTGATGCTATTTCTTTGAAAAAAAATATCTGGTCTTTGTCGGCATGATTTATGACTGAAGTTATGTGGAATAGTAGAAGATGAAGGCAATTTGACCAAAGTGTGATAGAACAAGTACCATGATTGTGGAGTTCGTTGACAAGAGGAGTTCAGTGATATGTGAAAAAAGCATCTACAAGTGAATGACTATCAAAAAGAGAAGTGCAGTTTTTGATGAATAAATTCTGAGCTTTGACACAAGGTAAAATACCATATAGTGAGTGATTCTTACATGCTTTATATGCACCAAGTCCGTTGTATTTGGCTCCATGATGATGAAAGTGAAAAAGTAATTGATGAAGTGGGCAACAAAACCAAAATACAGAACCTAGAGAGTGTGATCCATTAGCAAGATATGTGTTGAAGTCACTTGATGATAAAATATTTATTACTGGTGAAAATTTCCCATCACAAATAAGAGAAAATATAGAAGCCTGGATGGAACTATTTCGTATGCCTAGTTTTAAAACACACTTAGCACCATTAATAGCTGAAGGAAAAATTAAGTCATTAGAAGAGAGGCAAGATCAACAAAAAAGAATGAATAAAAATCAATTATTATGAGAATCATTATCTGAACAGGCAGAAGAACACTTTAAGAAAGAAGCTCGTAAGATGAATGCACAAGGGCTAGCAAGAGAGTATGGAAATATAGATATTTACGATTATGATGAAGATGAAGAAGAGAATAATAATCCATGGTTTTAAAAACACTATCGTCTTGATAGTGTTTTTTTGTGTTGAGAAAAATATTATTTCTCTATTTTTTAATTAAAAAATCCCGCATATAATCTATGCAGGATTAGTTTTTTTATAAATTGTTTCTATTGTGTATTGTATGTTCTAAATGGATAGTCTTCTGGGACGATATATCATTTGATTGTTGAGAGACAACGAGAGACGTTTTTTTGCCAGTTATATTCTGATGAAGCATAAATAGCTCAGTCTTTGTTTCCATATCCAGATAGTTCATATATTGTATGATAACCACCTAAGTATTGGTTGTTGAGTGTGACGTATATAGCTCTTACTCAAGCAAGAGGTGAGTCTTTATCAACTCTGTCACCACGATCGTCGTTTCCTACGTTACCAAAGTTGTTTGCTGAAGCAAAGTGTCTACCAAGACTAGTCTCAGCTTGTCAGATACAAATTCACATATCTATATCAATATTTGTTTCAGATACTGCTTGTTCAAAAAGAGTAATATCATCATATGGTGCTTTTGCGTTTGTACTTAGGAATATTGCTCTTCTTTCTTCTATAGTTTCTCCTGGTACAAATTTAACGATACTCATATCTATGTCTTTATTTCTTGTATTCATATCATTGTCATATTTGTCTGAGTATTTCTCAGGGAGATCTGCTTTTGATGTAAAGACGCTGAGATCTAATTCTTGGAGAGGATCAATAGCGACACCGTCTTTGAAGATAGTCATGTTGAGATTCGCAGAGTTACTAAACCATCATGCTCATCTTGTTCCTGGTTGTCATCCAATCAATCCAATAATTTGTCCTCTTCTCACAACACTTTGACTTTCTACAAGAATTTTTTGTACATTGGTAAACGTGCTGATAAATCCATTTTTGTGAATAATGACCATCCAGTTAATACCAATACTATCTTGATCTTGTGCAAAATATACATATCCATCTGCAGGAGCGTAAATTTCTTGTCCTTGTTCTGCTGCAATTTGTATATTGTTTGCAACTTCTTGTTCTTCTCCTACAAGTACTTGATCATCGAAATGAGTAATAATACTTTTTGGCGGTAACATAGACCATCCTAAGAAGTTAGTTCTTTGTTCTCTTGTATCATTGAGAGCGAGAAAATCTTGGTATCAAGGTTTTTGTGTAAATTCAGGAGTGTTCTTATTTTTCATTATATCTTGTACCATTAGTGCAATTCTATTGTTGAGTTGTGTTCTTGTTTCAAAAAGATTTGCTAATTTTTTATCAAGTTTTACTTTGTTATCTTTGTAGAGTTGTAAGAAACTCATGAGATATACTCTTTGTTCTTCAAGTGTACGGATTTTTTCACGATATGTGAGAGTGAGTGCTTTTAGTTGTTTTCTTGTCTCATGAATATCTTTGAATGATTGTGTGTATTGTTTTTGCGTTTCAGATTCTTCCCCAAGGAGC
>CAXYYI010000134.1:0-2733 GCA_964293055.1 uncultured bacterium
CAATTCCCATTCCTGATTGCGCCACATTTTTATTTTTTTCATCGATATAGTAGTCTCCATCTTCTTCATGTTTTTCTTCATCATTCATCATATCTCCTAAGAAACCTTTTGATACTTTTTTCTTATGTGAACATGGTTTAAGTTGACGAACAATAGTACTATAATACATATATTTTTCTGTTGGTTCATCACTTGGATATGATATGATCAACGGCGTTCTTGCTTCGTCGATGAGAATAGAGTCGACTTCGTCGACAATTGCAAAATTCAATGGACGTCGCAATAATTGACGTTCATTATTAGATCTTACTAGATTGTCACGCAAGTAGTCAAATCCTAATTCTGAATTTTCTACATATGTGATATCACATGCATACAATGCACGACGTTCATGCAATGGCGTTCCTTTTGTAATTGATCCTGTTGTCAGTCCTAATCGTTGGTATAAATATCCCATATGTTCGCTATCACGAGACGCAAGGTAGTCATTTACTGTTACAACATGAACTCATTTCCCAGAAAGTGCGTTCAAATACACTGGAAGTGTCGCTACAAGTGTTTTCCCTTCCCCTGTTTTCATTTCTGCAATTTTACCATAGTGCAGTACCATTCACCCAAGAAGTTGGACATCATATGGTACCATATCCCAAGTAATATCTTGTCATTTCACTGTACATGTCATACCTTGCATTCTTCTTGCAGCTTGTTTTACTGTCGCAAATGCTTCTGGTAACATATCATCAAGCGTTTCACCATTTTGGTATCTTTGCTTAAATTCAGCGGTTTTTGCTTTGATTTGTTCATCTGTCAAACTCATCCATTCAGCATCAAGATCGTTGATACGTTTGATATATGGGAGTAATTTATTCAATTGTCTTTGGTTGTAATCACCTGCAATTGCATTTAAAATTCGTTGAAACATTATAATAAGAATATAGATTATAAAAAAATGTCATAGAAGACAGAGATTCTATAATACATACATATGAAAATCAAATGATTAAGCCGAGAGAATCATCGGGGCAAAAGTTCATAATTGCCTATAAGGAATTTTCCGATGCGCCCCTCGAGGCGTATCATTTATTTCATATGTACAATATAGTAGAATAAGCATATAAGAAATTTACGTCTAGAGTATATCATCCCACACTCGTCTACGAGCTTTCTCTTTTTGTGGTGCAAAAAATACGCCTGTATGTGTATATGGCGCAGTTATATATGAGTAATTATATGAAGACGGATTTTTATTTGTTGCAAAAAATAGAACAAAACATGAGGCAATGGTTGCAAGAAGGATTGCAAACATCGTTCATGTACTATCTGCTTGTGGCAAAAATTGCTGTACTTGTGTTATTTTTGCAAAAGATTGTTGCACAATACCAGCTTGTGTATGCGAAAACAATGGACTTCCTCAAGCCCCTATCATCAACCATAACACTACTCGCACGAGCGCCTTTTGCTTCATGGTGCTATATATAGTGATTTACAGAAGAAATGCAAATTTATTGTACTATCATCTTTTCCTAATCTATCGTTGAAAAACCTCTAGGAATATATATGCTAGAGCGAAGTTTATTCTCTAATCATAGTATTGTGGCTGCTAGAAGAAAGAAAACAACAAAAAAAGCTCGTCATACTATAGCCCTTTCGAGGAAACAGTTTGGTATATTGCTTATAAGTATATGAGTGCTCTACTTTTTTGCACTCTCTTTTGCACAAAACTCACCTATCGTTGAGTTAGCTAAAAAAGTTTTTGCCGTTATTGTCGGTACACAAGGTATGCATATGTTTTTTGCACTATCTATTCTATGAGGTATTGGGGTACTCGCTAGAGAAGGTATGGTAAAAACAGTGATCAAACAGTGAATTTTTGCAGCAGTTCTTGTATCTGCTATTCTCAATTTTCCATTACTTGCACCTGATAATTCATTATTAGATACAGAACAATGTATTCGTTACGGATGATATTTGTCATGGCCTATATTATGGGTATTGCAACACGTATTTGGTGCTAATAATCCATGAGCGATCAAAATAATTATCATGGCTATGACACTTTGATTATTTGCATGGGTATTCTGGGCATGGAATATGTCACTCCCTTCAATTCCAAAAATCACTGTTTCAGGTGGTAACAAAGCTCAAGCAGCAAAAGCAAAACCTGCAAGAAAAGCAAAAGTAGTATACGAAGAAGAAGAGGAAGATTATGAAGAAGAAATTGAAGATGTAGAAGAAACACTCACTGACAAAGCTTGATCTGTTATGTCACTATTAAAAGCTTCTATCAAAGATAAGGTCGATAAAAAGATACAAGAGAAGCAAGAAAAAGAAGCACAAAAAGTTATTAGTTTTCCAAAGGATAAACCCACATATGATATCACTATCCTGGAATGAGCATCTGCTGCATCGTTCTCTGCAGACGAATCATACCTTATGCAAAAAGCGACTGCTCTGCAAAAAAAACTCGAAGAGTTTTCTATTCCAGTGGAAATCAAATGATTCAATGTATGACCATCTGTCGTACAGATCAAGATCGCACCGATGCAATGAATCAAAATTTCATCTATAGAAAGTTACCAAAAAGATCTCACATTAGCACTCAAAACAAAATCATTAAGAATTCTTGCGCCAATTCCTGGAACTGATGTTGTAGGTATTGAAATTCCTAATCCACAACCACAACTCATTCGTCTTAGACAAATTATGGGAACAGCATGATTCTCTGAAGCGGTG
>CAXYYI010000135.1:0-2725 GCA_964293055.1 uncultured bacterium
TCTAATGTGGCACCTGGTGTGCAGACGTCATCAACAAGGAGGACTGTTGTATAATGTGATATGTCTTGTGTCGATGTGTACTGGTATGCTGTTAGGATTTTTTGGCGATCAGTACGATTGAGTGAAGATTGGGTTTTGGTATTTTCAATTTTCTCACACAGAGATAGACATGGGACATCAAGAAGACTAGCAAGGTATGTTGCGAGCTTATCTGCTTGGTTATATCATCTTATGTAGTATTCTTTTTGTGGATGCATGGGTATATATGTGACAAGAAGTTTTTGGTTCTCAAGTGCTGTCGTGAGATATGGATTTGTATATATATCATATAAGAGTTGTTGTGCAAAAAAATCTCCTATCTCATAAGCATAAGAGTATTTGATAAGATGTATCATATCTTTGATAATTTTTGTATAATAGAAACCAATAATAACACCATCACATAATGCATCTACATGATCATAACAGACTTCTCAATAACGAGTTGGTCTATGGCACACATAACATGATGAGTGATATTTTTGTAAGTATTTTTTATGTTTTGCACAAAGATAGGATCAGTTTGTATCACAGACAACACAGGCAATTGGGAAAAGGAAATCAAATATAATATTATATATTTTTTGTCGTCGTAGAGTAATTTTTCTAGATAAGAAGAACATTATAGCTAATTTTTTATATATGTATAAAGTATTTTCTAAAATAGTATACATCACAAAAGAAGAGTATTTAATATCATTTTCTAAAATTATAAACACATAAGATACTATATATTTACAATATTGTGTGCGATATATAGTACATCTATATCAGATAAAACACAAAGAATAAACTAGGAAATTTTTGAAAAAAATGCCTCAAAGAGGCATAATTTTTGTCATAGTTTTGTCAGTTTTTTTCTACAAAAAGATATGTATAGGTAGCGAAATATATAGCGGAATATTTTTAAATTTTTGCAATAATAATGTAATATCACCGACAACAAAGCAACTCATAAACCAGTTATCATAATACATATTGAAGGCACCATATATTAAAATATGTGTAATAAAATTAGAGGATTTTATCATATAGAGTATCAAAAAAACATGCAGTATACAAAAACTATTATGCCATATGGTTTGGAAGGAAAAGAGATTGTAGTGGAGGTTGCGGTGAGTAGGTCTTTACCAAGTATCGAGATTATTGGGTTGCCTGATAGTGCTATCAAAGAGTCTAGAGAGCGTTTGCGTGCAGCATTTCGTGCGTGTCAGGTAGAGATTCCACCTCATAAGTATGTAATCAATCTTGCGCCTTCTGATGTGAGAAAAAGTGGGACGCTGTTTGATATAGCGATTGCAATGGGTTTGTTGTTAGCGATAGATAGTTCTCATACTACAATCTTGTGACATGCGATATGTGATATAGTGTGGTTTGGTGAGTTGGGTTTGGATGGAAGTGTGAAGTGATCGCATCATATTTTTGCGTGAGTTATGGCTGGTATACAACATGGATATACAGTTTTTATTGTTCCAAAAAATGTTGCTAAAGAGATATCATACATACCATGAATTATCGTGTATGCTATTTCTCATTTTCGTGACATTATTGATTATATGAAACATGGTATGGGATTGGAAATGATTGAACATAATGCGCTTGAGGTTGTACAGAAGGCAACTGGATGATTGCGTGCGATACAATGACATAGTGTCGCAAAACGTGCACTTGCTATAGCAGCATGTGGGATGCATAATGTATTGATGATTGGACCACCATGATCTGGGAAAAGTATGTTAGCAAAATGACTACGTAATATTTTGTTACCAATGTCAAAGAATGAGATGATGGAAGTCACACATTTGCATTCATTGGTAGGAGAGTTATCAAACGATCATCCGATTGTGACACAAAGACCTTTTCGCACAGTTAATTCAACAAGTAGTAAGTATGGTGTTTTGTGATGATGAAATAGTATGAGTCCAGGACAGTTATCACTTGCACACAAAGGTGTCTTGTTTTTTGATGAAATGGCAGAATTTCCAAGAGATGTGCTTGATAGTTTACGTCAGCCATTGGAAGATAAAAATATTACAATTACACGTTTGAAATGATCAGTAAACTACCCTTGTCAGTGTATGTTCGTGTGAGCAATGAATCCATGCCCTTGTGGGTATTTTAATGACGATGAAAAGCCATGTATTTGCAGTTCTCAGCGCATAAAAAAATATCAAAGCAAAATATCTGGACCTCTCCTAGATAGAATAGATATGATTCTGGAAGTGAAGCGTGAAAAAATTATACTTGGTATAGATGAGTGACACACAAAAACACATCATACAGATGACAATGTTTTGTATGATATATTGTGACGCGCATATATGATGCAAAAAGAAAGATATAAGAATAGTCCATATACACATAACAGCAATGTGCATTGATCTGATATAGATATACTTATACCACTCAGTAGTCAGTGTCGTGAATTATTGGAAGTAGCAGCAAACAAGTTGGCGCATTCTTTGTGAGTGGTGCATAAAACTATCACACTTGCAAGAAGTATTGCTGATTTTGCAGGAAGATCGGATATCGAACCAGCAGATATACTAGAAGCATTACAATATAGGTCTCGTGATTGGATGGCGAGATAGTGTGGTGATAAGAAGTATATTATAATGATATGAAACGAATGATACGCCTCGAGGGGCGTTGCGGAAAAAGAGTGAATAAGTCATTATATTCACTT
>CAXYYI010000136.1:0-2692 GCA_964293055.1 uncultured bacterium
GTACCTATACAGTATGCTGTATGGTCTGTTAAATCACCATGGTTACCTTGTAAAGCAAGGTGATCAGTATTTTGATGCATCCCTTGAAGAGTTTGTTTTATTTCATCTCTTCTTGTCTCTAAAGCTTTAAATAAGCTTTCTTTTTGTTCTTTTGATAAATGTTGCATATATTATTAATTTTTTATGTTTATTTTTGTATAATATATTAATAAAACTAAATGTCAATGCTATTTATATTTAGTTTATATCGTATCTACTCTATAATCTTCTCCTTTAAGATAAATGCCACCTCTATAATCATCTTTTTTGAGAGTTCATATGATGTCTATGAGTTGTCATATTGCGATTGTATCTATTTCATTTCCTGCTCCTCGGAAGACTGTTGTGATTGGTGTTTTTTCATGGCGAGCATGGATTTTGAGATGGCCGTTTCATGTTTTTCCTACTTTTTCAACTCCTGTTATTGTTGCTTGAGGAATCAAAAAAAGTGGTTCTCTATTTGCTTCTCAAAATGGTGCAAGTGAGTCACTTATTCTCAAACTTTCTGTTGTATATTCGTGTGAATGAAGAATTGTATCTACTTTGTAAATTTTTTGTCTTTCTTCTGTTTCTCGTTTTGCAGCAAAAGCTGATGATATATCGCGAAATGCATCAAGGTTTTCTAGTTTGATTGTCATTCATCATGCTTGTTTATGGCCGCCGTAACGGTCGAGTAAGTCACGGGCATTGTAGAGAAGATCAATTATACTTGCATAGCTCGGAGCACGGAGCGAGGCCACGGCGAAGCCGTCTTCATGGTTTTCTGAGTAGACTATGGTTGGTTTGTTATGCTTGTCTGCAAGTCTTCCTGCGACAATTCCAATAACTCATTCATGAAAATCAGGTGATCATACCATAACAATTGGCGATAGTGGATCAACAAGAGTATCTGCATGTTTGATCATCTCTTCCTGCATTTTTCTTCTTTGATCGTTGAGTTTGTCAAGATTTTCTAAGTAGGTAAGCTGCTTTTCACCTGTGTGAATGAGTGTGTATAAACTATCATATGGTGTCATAACTCTTCATCCTGCATTGAGTCTTGGTGAAATTTGGAAGCCAATATGATAAGTGTCAATTGGTCATTTAATCTTGAGATAATCAAGAAAATTGGCAAGCGATTCGGGAATCCCTTTTCTTGCATTGATACGTTCAAGTCCATATTTTACAAGGAGTCTATTTTCATCGACAAGCGGCATACAATCAGCGACACTTGCAATTGCAACAATCGGCACAAAATAGTGAAATATCTCATCTTTGCGTGCACGGTCGGTAATGAGTTTATCAGTCAGTGCCCATATTACTTTGAATGCAACACTTGCACCACATATTTCGTGAAAACGCATTGCAGGAGAAACGTGTGGATTGACCACAGCAAGCGCATCAGGAATTTCATCAAGTTGTCTATGGTGATCTGTAATAATCATATCTAATCAAATGTCTCTTGCATGTTTCGCTTCTTGGATCGCAGTAATTCCATTGTCCACAGTGATGACTAAGCTAACGCCTGCGGCGTGGATTTCATCCAAATGATACGACTTAATTCCATATCCATCATGCAATCTATGTGGTAGTCTGATACTAATATGTGGATAGTGGAGGAATTTTTTAAAAAATACGTACATAATATAACTCGAACTCACTCCATCGACATCATAGTCACCAAAAATCATTATCTTTTCTTTGTTGTTGATCGCTTGTATGATTCTATCAACTGCTTTGTGAATATCATTGAGTACCCATGGTTCTTGTCGATAACGCGAAAAATTTGGATTGAGAAAATCCTCTGGAGTATCTGTTACACCTCTTGCTTGCAAAAGCCTCTGAATAAGAGGTATCCCATGCGCATTCGCTATATTATCATGATCAAACAAAAACTCATATAGCATCGTTCTACTATAGAGATTTTATGTGAGGAAGTGAAGGGGAAGTTGGGGGAAAGGGAAATTCAGTGGAAAAATAAAAATGATTACATCATAAAATATAAAAAAGTCATGCTGCAATGATACTGAAATTATGGCGTTAAAACCAAATTATTGACAATTGAGGGGGGGGGGGATATAATCAGTATTGACACATTTATTATTTGTTTCTACTATATGACGAGTACGTTTTTATCTGAAAAAGATGCATTGCTATATCTAACTCAACAATCCTTGGAGCATAAGATTGTAAAAATTAATGCATTATTTGCTGTGTTGTGAGATATAAAATATGATTTGCTTCAGGATATTGTATCACTCTGGAAAGTAGTGTTACAGCCTACTGACGAATATTGTGAAACAATAGTAAAAACACTGTATGCACTTATATGATCCTTACACTGACAAGATGATACGGCAAAATATCAGCTTGCAGAGCAAATTCAATGAAAATTAGCAACATTGCATCAGCAAGAAGCAGAAGAAAAGATACAAGATGATACTATAGCAGATACACTATTAGAAGATTTATAAAATACTACAAGTAATTTATTGTATATTGTATAATTATGACATTACAACAAACAAAAGATTTTTTGGAATGAGATAATACGTATGGTCTTGATTTTGACGATAAGGTTTTGTCGAAAAATGAAATTACATACTTACAACAGAGATTATCTCAATGTGATAAGGATAAAACTGCAAAAGATATGATAGCTGCAGTGAATGGT
>CAXYYI010000137.1:0-2681 GCA_964293055.1 uncultured bacterium
CAAGCTTTGTTGAGTGTGGGTGCATGATGATTTATGGGAAATTGATATGGGAAAGGATTGCAAAAATTTGGATACATCCCAGAAGCACAAAGTGATTTTATCTTTGCAGCATTTTCAGAAGAGGTTGGATTTATTGGAAATATGTATTTATTGTTCTTGTATATATATCTAGCATATATATTCTTACGTGAACTGCCGAAAGTCAAAGATGAGTATACGAGAATATTTGGTGTGTGAATTATTGCCACGATTATGGTACAGATGTTTATTAATATATGAGTAAATATAAAAATTGTACCACTGACGTGATTGACTCTACCATTTGTCAGTACTTGAGGGACAGCATTGATGGTGAATTTTATACAGATAGCATTTCTCTATAAAATTATTTATAAAAAAGAACGTATTGCCTAATGAGTATCTATCTTGATCAGAATAGTATTGTATCAGTAGGAGAGTGAGCTATGCAAAATGCAGCGCAAGAAGCGCTGCAAAAACAGTATACTCGCTCTTTTCATGGGTATCCATTGACCGCGTATGATCATAGTGTTTTGTTGGTGACAAAAAAATGAATCCAACAACAACAGTGGAAAGATATATGAGCAGGGCAAAGTATTGTGAAATATCATCCATATGCTACTAGATTGACATCAATGGATATGCATCTTGGTATGGCTCGTTTGGGATTTGATATTCTATACAAGTACGATGAAGAGACAGGAAGCTGTCACAATATTGCGAAACCAGATGAGACAGTACAAGCATATATAGCAAAGATATTTGGTAGTTCATGACAAGCACTTGTTATGCCTTCATATGACGCGTGTCTTACAGATCCACATATTATCTCATATCTTTTTGGTATAGCACTTGCTCATGGGAAATGGACTATCAAAAATGATGTCTTGATGCCTGTGAAAATTACAATCCCATGTACTTCATCATTGATGGGAAGAGAAGAGTTTTTACAAAAAATGACACAAATACTTCATGCTTTGTGAATAGTACATAGCGTGCAACAGGTAGCATGATCATCGTATACGGTTTACCAAATAGTCCTTCATGATCCATATGTACTTTCTTGCTATAAAAAATGGCTTGCTCCTCTTGTAAAAATAAACAAAATCAGTACATATGAGTCTACACAAGCACAATATGCTCAGTGTGTCGAATATCTCACTAATCAAGGTCTACAAACACCTTGAGAAGTAATAGAAAATACTATATGTATTTTGCCTTGCGACTAAGTACGACTTAGCCAAAAGGCCACATATAGGGCGTTGGTGTAATAGGTAACACAACGGTCTTCGGAACCGTTTTTGTGGGTTCGATCCCTGCACGCCCTGCCAAAAAAGAACATTGTAATATTTTACTTTGTTCTTTTTTTATAATAATTTTTCTTATTTTAGATATATACCTGAAAATAAAATATTGACATTACTTTTTATTTACTTAAAATATAGATGAATAAATAAATATATTTTTTATGAAACAAACATTAATAACAAGATTAACAGAAGTTCTTGCTTCCAAAAACTTTAAAAACATCACTGATACTCCAGTTAGTGAAAATGAAAAAATCCTTCGAGAAGCAACAGATAGCGAAAAGGCTATTTTGACACTTATGTGTGAGGAGCGAGAAAAAGTCGATAACTTGATTGATAATCGAGGGAAAAACATCTCACATGAATGTGACGGTGTTACCTGTGGTTGTGCAATAAGACACCATCTAAAAAGTGTAGAAGTATTGAAAGATCTTTTTTGGCAAGAAGTTCATGAGAGTTTTGCAAAAATTGATAATGCTGGATCAGGATTAGGTATTCGTAAAGATTTCCAAATAGTGTCTCTTTCAGAAGAGGAAGATGATGACTTTGAAATAGGGATGGCTATTTTATCAGGTATTTTTGGCAAAAGAATGCCAGGAGCAAACGCATAAAAATGTGTAAGGGCAGAGTGATATATGCACTCTGCTTTTTATTATTTTAAAAGAATGATTTAAACTATGCATAATAGGTAAGAGTATTACTATTCAGGCTGTAATACTGTGATTTTATTTTCTTGAGTATTAATACTTATAGTGACATCACCTTTATTTTTATTAGGATATAATATTTGAGGATTTATATCTAAAGATTTAATAATTTGTGGTTCTAATAGGCGTATAGAGTCATTATAAGTTTTGTTTTTTTCATCATTACCAATGTTACCTCATCAAATAAAAGCTGAAATACTTCCTTCTTTACATGATGCCTTGAAAACTTGCATTTTTTCATCTATAGCTTTTAATAAACTAACACTATCTTTTAAAAAACAACCTGGATTTTGATGAGATAGTAAAGATAATCTCTTACCACTATTTTTATCTATTCAAAATAATATAATTGCAGTACAATTTTGATATCAGCATGAGTGTTTATTTGTGCTATCAATTTGAGAAATAACATAAGAATTGTTGTTTTCATAAAATCATACATTCATTCACTTTGCTAATAGTTCATTCTTAGAATGTTTAGCTTCTTCTCGATTAACATTAGTATCATTCTTTAAAGATTCAATTTTGCTAAACTTAGATAATATTGAATTTATATCTTTATGATCAAATGTATATGTATCATATACTATATTTGTATTTGGTGAATCACTTAAGAATTCATATGTTAGTTTTTTGGCTTCTGCTCTTT
>CAXYYI010000138.1:0-2650 GCA_964293055.1 uncultured bacterium
CTTCAGGCGTTTTTACTAAGTGTTTATTTCTAATAGGAGAAAAAATTTTATTGTCTTTGATTTGCACTTCTAACATATGATGTGAGCAATCAATAAATAAAAACTACCCCACTTATAACAATTTGGGGTAGCTTCGCAAGTGTAGTTACTATAATTATGTTTTATGCTTTTCCTCCTTTCGCTTTCAAAATTTTGTGCCATGTGCAGTAAGAAAGAGCCAGTACTGCAAATGTTACAATTGGCATTGCGATTTCTGCAGGTGTGTCACCAAGTTGTACATGTGCCCAGAATGCACCGATATAGATAAATCCTAGCCCTGCATATGCCCATTCTTTCACTCTAGAACAAACTTGTGGGATAAGAATTGTAAGTATCGCTAGTGGTGATGCATATCCAAGAAGTTGTTGTAACCATTTTGCATTTTCAAGACCTACATGTTTCATTCCTTCCATGGCCATTTCACTATTCATAAAAAATAGTCCTGGCAAGATAAACAATGCAAGTGCAATTGTTGCAATTCGGTATAAGATTTTAGCAGTTTTTAGAGACATATTATATAAGGGGAAGATATAAAACATGATTGATTCTATTAGCTATTTTTTTTCATCAATATTGATTGTAAGATATATATTATAATCGCTGTAATTGCTCATAGTCAGTCAGCAAGCATATCTTTTTGAGCATCCCATATATCACCTTGTGATCCAAGAAATGCTACTCATTGTGCACCACCATATGTGGCTGCATACCATCGTTCGATGATTTCATAGACACTTGCAAGTGTGAAAATAGCAAAGATACCAAAACTATACAACACTCGAGATTTATTTACGAGTTTTTTGTGATCTAGATACTCAACTAGTGGATATGCATATAATCCGATACTATAATGAGCTATCCTATCGTACATATTCCTTTCAAATCCAAAGAAGTTATTGAACCAATCAAATGGCACACGTTCAAATGTATAATGACCACCTATCGTATGCATATATATCCAAATACTCATGAGGATGTATGCACTGGCAGAAAATTTATATTTTTTATAGGTAATCACAAGTAAAAACACTGCAATCATGACTGGGATATTTTCCGCTCGTCGTACTGCTCTATCATAAGGTCCAATTGCACAAACCGAAAATAACACAAGATAGATAATGAGTAATATGATAGGAATATGTTTAGAGTTCATATTATGTGATAGAATAATAAAGCATCAACACAATCTACTTAAACCACTTTTTTGCGCTCTCTCTATGATGAGGACAACCAGGTCGACAACATGGTCTTTTTTTACCACTTCCCACATCTTCACAAAGACGCTTGATATGATCTACTCTTGTCTCCTCTTTTTTCACAATCGTCACTCGACAAATCCACTCATTACGTGCAAGTGGTGTGAGAGCGTTTCGTTTAGGTATTACCTCTGGATCAAGAAGCAATGCTTCTTGTATATCAATCGGCAATTCATGCAGTGTACCTGCAGAAATTTCTGGCGTACTCATAGACTACAAGTATCATAGAATAAATATTTTTTAGACTTTACAGACATCACCAACACAATTTTGGTTTGGATGTTTTTTAAACCATCATTTTTTTACAAACCATCTATACATAGCACACCCTACACAATATCCTGCCACTGATTCCAACCACATAAAGACAATACATAATACACATGCAATGATAGCTGGATTCATAGGTGCTACAATAAGTTTATTGGCAGCTATATTTATTTGTGTCATAGCTCGAATACTTTGTACAGCTTCTGCTTGTGGCCCTTCAGAAGGCGTCACATGTCCTCCCAAAATAAGCAAACAGTATAATACAAATACTGAAAGAAAAATTCCAATACTCCATGCAAATCTTTTTTGCACTGCCCCAACCCGTAAGGGTTGTTTTTTCTTTAGGAACAATCTAACAATTGATCAGAACACTGCAAATCTAGGACCAAATAATACTTTGAACAAAAAATCTACAATAATAATACTAATCATCACAAGCGGTATATCATATTCAGCACGGAAAAGCACAAGAAAGAATGAAAACAATCACATTACAAGTGCAACACCTGTCGCAATACGAACTTCGTGTTCATTTACAAAACCATACTTGTCTGTTTTTTGTGAGAGTGTTGGATGAGAATATCAATACATAGATGTTTTATATAATGAATAAAAGATTTTTTATAAATTACTATACAAAAATAGAGAACTTCTGCAAGGTAGGACATATCATATCAACTAAACTATTTTGCTTCGCAAACTTTTTTGAAGTTATCAAGAATAGCTTGCCATCAAGCAATCTGCATATCATAATTATGAATGTCTTCTGCGTCAAAAATTTCTGTCACAGTCACACAACCACATGATCCATCTTCTATGAAGCTGACATCAACCATACGACCAGCAGGCACAAAATCAGTATCTTTTTCATACGATCACATCATATATGAAAAACTCTGCATCGGTTCTACTGCAGTATACTGACCTGTCAGATCAAATCAAAAACTTCCATCACGCGCTTCCATACGAGTTGTAAATGTTTCACTTACCTTCGGTTCTGCTCACTTTGCCCATGGGCAATGTCGTGTCGCTTCATCAGCAAATGCTCGTTTCACAATATACTCAGGATTTCGCATACAATCTCG
>CAXYYI010000139.1:0-2609 GCA_964293055.1 uncultured bacterium
CCAACTTATTTTTTTCATAATCTGTAAGTTGGTATTTTTTTTCAAAATTAGCCAAAGCGAAGAAATTAAGCAAGCTATCACGACTTGGATCCATGTAGAATTCTAACTCATCAAGGTTGAAAGAGAGGAGCTCTTCACGAAGTAGTCCTTCTTCTACTGCAAAATGTACATACTCTTTGAATGTCATGAAACGACTTTCAATACTTCTATTTATGATTTTTGCAAGTTGCGCAGAAGCAATACGGTCATAGATAGGATCTTCACTGATAAGTCCTTCCATAGCTTTAAGGAGAAGACGATCTATTTCAGAAGTACTGATTCTATCAGGAAGCTTGAGTTCAAAATGTTTAATAATTTTGAACATAGAAACAAACGGATCATCAAGCTTAAGTGGTTCAATGATATCTTGAATAGCTTTAATAATTTTTTCAGTTTGAAATAATTCTTCCATACCATTACGGTGGATAATAACTTTAGACATGGAGGCAATACTATTGATTATATAAAACTGGCGAGAGTTTTTGTATTGGAGGATGGTATTGGATATTTATGTTTTTGAAAATAGGTATCGTTTATTAGAAGTTTGTATATTGATTTGGAGTAATTTCAAAGAAGTTTTGAAGCGTCATAAGATCTTGTTTTTCAAGAAATTGGAGTGGGTTTTTTTCGATATTATAATATGGAGCAAATCCTAATTCTTGCAATCTTCTATCTGCAATATACTTCAAATATTGTCCCATTTCATGGTAGTTAAGACCAAATACTTGTCTGTCTCCAAGAAGTGATTTTAAGAATTCTAATTCAAGATCTACTCATTCAACAATACAGTTTTGTACATTTGTGATGAATTCTTGATCGTAGAGTATTTCTGGATTTTCTTCAATAATTGTTAGAATCATTTCGATTCCCATTCTCATGTGGAAACTTTCATCAATTAGTACTAGATCAATACCATTACAGATATTTCTCATACGTCCAGTTTCCCTCATAGAGAAGAAGAGTGCAAATCAGCTATAGAACCATAATCCTTCTTGTAGTACATTATTGATCAAAATTGCCATAAGAATTGCTTTTTTCCCTTCTGGTGTATCTGGATTTACACCTCATTGACTAATTGAGATAGCGTTTGCATATTTGGCAACCATAGCTTGTTTTGCTTTGATAATTGCGTTTTCTTCAGCGATTCTATAGAGTGATTCATGATCAAGTGCAAAACTATTGAGGATCATTTCAAAGAAATCACTATGAATATCTTCCATAAACATTTGTACTGTCATAGACATTTTTGCTCTTGGGTCGATAATATATGGATAGAAACTTTCTCCAAGAACGTTTTGTACAAGTAGTTCTGTTGTTGTGAAATATGCAACTAGTTGGTGGAAGAGATTTTTTTCTTCTTCAGATAGTGTTTGGTAATCATTTATGTCAATTTGTACATTAATTTCTTCAGGGAATCGGATAGCTTTTTTTTGCTTTGTATACAAATCCTGAAATACAGAAGTAGCTCTACTAAGCTTTGTTCATTCTAGAACGTGTTTTCTTCAAATTAGAGGCATGGTTGATCGTACATATAATATAGATAAAAAAGCTAATATCTTTTGTTTTTTAGATGATTGATTTTATAGTATTTTGTTTACTGAATGAAAAAGGGGAAGTTGATGCATAGACACTATATATAGTATGTTAAAAGTTTGTTTAAAACTATATGTAGTAATATGCGTTGGCACACATATAGGAGTTACGACAAAAAATGCAAGGGAAAAATCACTATTTTTTTCTTTTTTTTCAAGAAATAAGGTAGTACCTATATTTTGATTTTAGAAAAAAAATCTCATTTCCTGCCAAGATGCAAAAAATGAGATATAAGTAGAGATTTTTTTGAAAAAATATGTATGTTGTAGATAGAGTCTAGATATTATTTTGGTAGTTTTTCTTGTAATTTTTTTATTTCACGTTCTATATTTGCACGAGCAATGATTTCTAGTTTTGCAAATTCTGTAGTATGGAATATAGGATTTTGAAGAAATCTTTGTAATACATCTATTCTACCAGGTATATAGATATCATCAGGATATTGTGTATATTCCATTCTTATGGACTGTGCGTACTTGTTATATGTTGCCTCATCAGATGCGAGAATACTCATATCGATATCCATGAGATATTCATCATCATATGTATATTCACCTGGTTTGTGGAGAGTGCTCATAATAGTGCTATATACAATTTGTGCATCGCGTTCGTGCATACCATGAGCGATAAGTGTGCTTTGAGCATACTCAGCAGAGAGGAGTTCATTGCTCTTTCATCATGCTACAGGTGGTGTCGTATTGTAAATAACATCATGAAAGAATCGTGCCATTGCAACAAGTTCTGGATTGTCGAGATCGTCTCGGTGTTGATAGATCATATTGATCCCTGCTTTGATATGCTCCCAGTTGTGATATGGGAGATTATTATCTAAGTAGCGGAAGTATATATCTCTAAAAAGTTGTTGTGCATTTCAGGTTAATCCAAGTTTATTATAGATACTTGTAAAACGAAGAGATAGATCAGTATCAATAGTATTTAGTGTTTCTAGATATGATGCTACAAAATCTTTTTCAGAA
>CAXYYI010000140.1:0-2544 GCA_964293055.1 uncultured bacterium
GATGAGGATTTGCTGCTGCCGCGAAAACTGTTGCTGCTACATCATCTGGAACAATTGTAGAAAAACCAGCACATGCAAGATGATTTGGTGGAGCACCAGTTGTAGCATCATGAGCACTAGCTGGAACATGAGCTGTCGCAACACTTTCAAGTGATGACACAGACCAATCAGAACCAACTGACAATACTGATACTCCTCACTACAGATCATTCGATGCAAAAAACATCACAGATGATCAAAAAGCTATCATTGAAGAACAAATGAGAGCTGAAAAAGGTGATGAATACGTAGAAAAACTCAAAGCTGGAACACTCTACTGAGAATCATGTCCTATGGATCCATTTGAAAAAGTAATGTGTGAAGGGTGCCAATAAAAAAACCTTAAAATGTAATAAAGCATCCTTAGTATAAAGGATGTTTTATTATATATTGATAACAATATTATTAATTCATTATTTTGACTTATATTGATAAATATATTTAATATATTTATCTTGCTATCTAAACACCATTACATATAATTTACGACATTTATCATATATGTATTTATACTTATGAAATTCACAAGAAATGCTATATATATAGCGGCATGTGTATTACTATCATCTATATGATTTACCTTTGCAGCACCAACTGCTCTTCCAGGTTGACCATATACTATCAGTGAATGACAGACACTTACTCTCACTGATGGTGGATCTATATGATCATGAACAGCTACTATCTCTGGATATAGCTGGGATATTAATAATGATATGACTGAGGATGCATCTTGAGCTATTGTTAATTTTTGATGGAGCTTCCTAGAAAGTATATTTGGTCGCTCAGTGTTAGCAAACAATACACTTACTTTTCCTATTACTCTTACTGTAATAGATAGTGATTGAAATAGTGCAAGTGATATTTCACAATTTAATGTTATCAATATTGCACCGACTGCTGGTATTTTTAATTTATGAACATGAGCTAATGAGTACTATTCTGGTGTCATAAACATTACTCGAACTAATATCAGTGATATAGCAAGTGGTGACACACTTATAAGTTCTTTATACTATGATAATTGAAGTGGATTAGTATTTTTATGATCTGGTTTCAGCTATATTCCAGAGCCTGACTTCTGACCTGCTCCACCTCCAACTCCTTTCTTCACTAACTATATATTAGATTCTACACCATTACCAAATGGTACGTACAACTTCTATATAGTGACAAATGATGGTATAGATACAGTTACTGGTAGTTTACTCAATCCTATTATTATAGATAACTCAGTACCAACTATTAGTACAACAACATGATTCATAAGTGAGGGGAACAATATATCATTTGATACCGCAACATTTACAACTTCATTCAGTCAAATTGTCTCTTATGAATTTGATATAAATAATGATGGAACTAGTGATGTGGTAAATAGCTGAGGTTTGCAAACATTCACATGGGCTCAACTTCAATCATATGGTATTATAAATAACAATTCTACTCTTCTTCCAAGTGACGTATATACTATCTCGCTAAAAGCTCGTAATGCCGCAGGTGCTATAGCAACATGATCATACCAATTCAAAGTATACAACACAGCGCCGTCTGCCTCATTCATAAGCCCAATCATAACAGGACAACTATATAGTGGTTCTATACCTCTTAATTGGCTTATTACAGATCCTGCAAATGGGGACTTTCCTATAGTAGTAGATCTATACTATAGTACAAATAATACCACTTACACTCCTTTTGTGAACACTACAAGTGCTGCTACTGGTGGTTTTATATGGTATACAACAGGTGTTACAAATAGTACATGATATACTCTGAGACTCAAAGTAACTGATGATTTCTGAAGTAATCAATATACATCAGTAAGATTTGGTATAGATAATACAGCACCGACTATTACTGGAAGCATGTCATATACAATTACAGAAGGTTCAGGAGTAACATTTTCTCTTGTTGCAACTGATGCTATTGCTGGTGTTTCATGATTTACTTGGAATATAAATGGTAATCTTACTGGCACAACAACTGGTATAAAGACATTCACATGGGCTCAACTTCAATCATATGGTATTATAAATGATGGTAGTTATACTATACCAGTAACAGTATCTGATACACTTAATAATAGTGCCATATATAACCTTACACTTATTATTACAAATAAAACACCAACAGTTTCTCTATCACAACCTACTGCAACTATTTATAGTGGAATAACAAATATTGCATGGACAGCAACAGATCCTGCAAATGGTGATAGTCCACTAAGAGTAGTACTTACATATTCAAATGGAGTCAATGCTGGAACTATTACATCAGGAACAGCATTAGCAAATCCATATACTCGAAATACATCACTTATTCCTGATGGAACTGGTTACCAAATCACTGCATATGTATATGATGACGACGGTGTCAGTACAGGTGTATCAAGCACATTTACAATTGATAACACAAAACCTGTTCTTTCAGGATTTGCATCACCATATACAATTAATGAAAGTAGCTGATTCATTATTGATCTTACAAACACATATGATGCAC
>CAXYYI010000141.1:0-2484 GCA_964293055.1 uncultured bacterium
TTTCACCAGTGGCAAAACTTGTGTGAAGCGGAAGCACACAGCAGATACTAGAGAGAATGAGTCAAATAATATAGTGTTTACGAGTCATGAGGTATATAATGGATAATGAAGAGTATTATGGAACTGGATTTATTTTGATCTGTCCAGTTGTTGCATCTTCTACAAATTTAATTTTCCCACTGTCTGTTGTTTCAATAATTTTTGTGAGCAATGTGTCCCAAGGTTTTCAATCTAATTTATTAGCGTTCTCTTTTTTGATTTCAGAGAGTGTTGTACCAATTTTTTCCCAATTTGCTTTCGGTTGTTTCTGTGTGGTGTCAATTGATCATATTGTAGTAGCAGTAGATCGATCTGCACCGTCTTTTGCGATTTTTAATATGTTATTTTCAATACCAATAACTATTTTTTCTCTATTGCTTTTTGTAAAAGGTACTTTTGTGAAAGTAGGTGCTTGGGTTTTTCTTAGTATATCAATTTGTCTCTTTATATCTTCCCACTCTTTTGTTGTTGCAACATCATCTTTGCTTGAGAAGAGTGTTTTGAGGTCGTCAGTACTTTTTCATGATTTATCTAAGAGCCCTGCAAGAAGTTGTTGACCTCCTTGTGTCGCAAAGAGATCTTTCCCACTCGTAAATGCAGCTGGTTTCGCAATAGGATTACCATTTTTATCGGTAATATTTTTCCATCATGTATCTAAGAGATTATTAGCAAAGCTAGTAGCATTGTCGTATTGTTGGAAGTCGAGTTTTTTCCCTTTTATATCATCGCTTCAAATAATTTTTTCTAGTTTTTCATGAGCTTGGAGACTTCAATTAGCGACTAATTGTTGCATCGTTTCATTTCCAGCTTTGTCTTTTCCAGTGAGGTCATTTACTTTTCCTTCTATAATATTTGCAAGGACATTTTGATTTGCTTGTTGCCCAGTTCTTAAATTACGTTGAATATCATTTGGCATTTCTTGAAGAGCGTTCAAACTTGTACCACCACCAACTGGAATAATTGGAGCATTTCACAACATGCTTTCAGAGAGTTTTTGGACACTTTGTGCAACTCATTTTGTGAAATCACTTGATTGTAGTGCTGCCATAACAGCAAACCACATAAGTCCAACTCCAAAGAGATTCATAATAAACCATGAGAAGTAATCAAATATACCACTACCAATATCTTGCGCTGGCATATCAATACATATATCAGTAATCGCAATATCATAACACTTATAATTTCCATCGGTTCTTTGATACATTCAGAGTGCTTCTGCTCATCATCATTTTGTTAATCATTCGCTCAGTGATGATAAAAAGACAATAGAAAGTGAGATGGTGAATGTGACAATTACTGGAAGTAGTAAGAGTGATATGACATTTGTGAGATTAAATTTTGTTTTTATATCACCAAGTTGGAATCAACCATCAATTTTTTTAATCCCTAAATCTTTGACACTTGCAAGAATAATAAACGGTGAAAATGCAATAATAAGCCACAAATATCACACTCTCATAATCAATACAATACAAAGTATTGCAAGTGGTATGAGGTAGGCAAGTCATACAATAGTTTTGATTAGTGTTTCCATAATAAGTGAGGTAGTTGATTTTGGTACACCAATATGGATGGTTGATAATCATAAGAGTGATGCATAGAGTGAATAGAATGCTCATTGATATCACTCTGAACTTTTTGCAAATGTTTTCATAGTTTGACACGCTTCGTTGTTTGCACAATGATCTGTACGTAATTGTGTTTGTGAAGCAGCAAATATTTGACCCATTCCAGGATCTCATAAAGATAAACTACCTCCACTTTCATAAGTTCATTTATGAACAATATTGTTTCATACAATACAGAAGTTTTGGACAATATTATTCCATGTAATATTGTTTGTACCTGTAATGACAGCATTGCTATTTGTTACTCATCAAGTTGCTACACCAAAAGCATGAGGCCATTTTCGTGAAAAATCAACTTTTTGACTTTCTATATAACAAGGAAGTAGATATTTATTGTCTGTATCACCAATATTGGATCCAGGCCATGTATATAATACAACCAAGTTACTTGTTGATCAAATTTGATCATTGAGTTTTACAGAAGTTTTGACTCAGAGAACTGGTTTTTGTGCAAGTTCACTATCATTACTAATAAGTTGGAGTGGTAATCATCAGATCCCGACTGTGAGTACTGTTGAAAGATCTACAAGTGCACCAATCAGAAACCAACTTAATTGTACTCATACACCAGCGACAAGGAGTTTAGTGATCATATCTTTTGGGTTTTTCTTTTCATTTGGATTGATCACATATGATACAATAGATCGAACAAAAAGAAATCATAGTGCAAAATTCGCAAAGTTTTTCATAATCGACCAGAACTTGAAGAGTGCGTTATCAAGTCAAAAATATTCACCATAGACTAAACTATTATCCATTGCGATCCCAGCGATCCACAAAAGTGGCCATAACAATACGTAAATTACTTTAAGAA
>CAXYYI010000142.1:0-2470 GCA_964293055.1 uncultured bacterium
TGTAAAAATAAGAAATTCTGATCTTTTTAATAATAGTTATGATCTGGTGGACTATAAAATTTCTTATAATATATATTTACAAAATGCATCACAATATAATGCATTGCAAATAATACTTCAAAATAAATTTTTTTGTTGGAATACACAAGATATAAAAAATCTACCTTCTCTTATGAGTCATGATGATGCAAAAAGACATTGATTATATGATGTTATATTATTGAGTAATATAAGTGATTATGTCGCATGATTGTTTCCATGAGCTTGAGAAACAAGTTTACAATGTTATAAAAATTTTATTCAAAAGATCTTACCACTTACACAGAAATGATGAATCATCCAATATGCTTATTTATATGATGTGAATCATACTAAAAATAATGGTAGAACGGCTATTGATGACTATAGTATAAGAAATAAGATTTTTCCAAAAACGATGTATAAAGAAAAAATTATACCAACTGCTTTGCAATATCAATATGATCATGCTGATAATGAGGGTTCTACCACAATAAAAGATGCAATTATTTATATCTATAATATATAATATGCCAAAAAAAGGCCTACATAGTGCAACTTATTTCTATAAACATAAAAATGATATTTATGATATATTTGCTATGGCAGAAGATTATCCATGACATATATATGATTTTTTAAAAAATATTGTGGCATGAAAACAAGTAATTGATTTTTGATGTGGTACATGAAAATACCTTCAGAAACTTGCTTCGTATGCAGCACATATTACTGGTGTAGATGCATCAGAAGATCAAATTAATATTGCTAAAAATATAGCCCAATCAAATAATAATATTACATATGTTGTAGAAGATAGCGGTTCATTTGTTGCATCTTCGGATTGTACTATATGTTTTTCGTGCTGGGTGTTTGGTACAATGAAGGATCTTACTGTAAGAGAAAAAGTCTACAATAATTTTATACAATCACTACATCCATGAACTGAGGTATATTTTATTGAAAACGATGTTGGGTGAGAATTTGAAGAGATTAGAGGTAATACTATTGTTTGAGAAAATAATCCAACTATGCAATATAATAAACGATTAGAATCAAAAGGATGTAAGCCCATAAAATATATTAATACTTTTTTCCAATTTTCATCACAACAGCAAGCAAAATCTGTTTTTGCGCAAATATGGGGAGATGAAGTATGAAAAATAATACACTCTTCAATTATACAACATAAAGTAGTAATTTATACAGTAGTTGTATAGATTTCCTTTACCTTTTTTAGTCTCATTGTTTGACGTAAGATTAGTGAAAATGGTATAATGTATCTTTTTTTACATAAGAAATATCTTGTATGTCGTTCTGGGTGGTATTTTTGTTTGAAGTATCTTAAGTCTTGATAATGGTGTATATTATTGAAGGTTTTGCCTATAAAAGCAAGTGCTTTGGAAAATATATTATGTTGTTTTTTGCTAAAACACATAGGCGTTAGGCCAAGGGAAAACAATGAGCATCATAATGCTTGTGAATGAAGAATAACGCTCGTTAAGAAGAAATCTACTACTCCATTACTCACTCAGTTTTTATAACGCATAAGGTCATAAGCACAAGTATCTCATAAAATGAAAAAAGTATTAAATCATATTATGGTATTTGTTTCATCATATAATAGTGCTATATCTTTGTATATATCTAGTGTCTCAGGTTGTAAATATCATTGTGAAAATCCTAATTCTTTCTTACGTTTTTTGTGTAATCGTTCTTGTGATATACTAAATAGTGCATCTTGGATTTCTTTTGTATACGGTGCGTGTAAAAATTCTACTTTATAACCATTACGGAGACATTTATTAAATGTATTTCTGAGATTTTTATATAGTGGTGTTTGTAAATTAAATGTTGTAAGATATATAATTCATTCTTCTCATATAGCAATTTGTGCAAGTTTTTTCTTTTTTACCGAAGGTCAAATTTCTTCTTGCGATACTCTATAATGCGTGACAATTGTTTTCTTTTTTCTCATTAATGCAAAAAATTCTTCATAACATTGCGATTTATCTAAATTGCTTATTCCTATACTAGTTCATAAGATAACACAAAAAGCCCCATATTTTCTATATGAAATATAGGCTTTTTGATTAGATGACCAGAAGATACGTTTATCAGGAAATTGGGTATAGTAATCTAATGGTTTATCTCAATATAACTGTATAAATCATCATACTGATTGTCCTATACTCATTCTTTTTACTAAATAAATATATAACTATTTTTAATGCTTATGTATACTATATATATCTTTATATAATACAAGTATGATATTACTCTATTCTGTCTATCTATTTATATATATACTCTTATAATTATAGGAGTTATTTATATATTTTTGATATTTAATGGTAAAACATGAACTACCAATTAGTGAATTTCAGGATTTATTAAATATATATGTTGCAAATGGATGGTTCCCATGGAGACATAAAATTGTAAAAAATCA
>CAXYYI010000143.1:0-2463 GCA_964293055.1 uncultured bacterium
TCCTACATTGCTTATTTGGCCTTGGCGACTTCAAAAAATCTTAAAAATATGTCTTTGTATGAATGATTATATAGTATGTATTAGTGATGAAGAAAAAGAATATTTATTAAAACAATTTAAAATACCATCAGATAAATTATATCTTATTCATAACTCTCTAGATATTGTATCTGTTGAAAAGAAGTTAGGAAAAATATGAGATGATATAAGTAATGAAGATGAGAATATGATACATATTAAAAACTCACAATGTTTTAAATATATTGCAGTAGGAAGATATACATATCAAAAAAATTATGAATGTCTTATAGAAGCATTTTATAAAACTTATAAAAAAAACACTAATATTGAATTGTATATTCTAGGTGATTGAGAAGAATTTCAAAAAATAACAAGTATTGTAAAAATGTATCATTTAGAAAAAAATATATTTTTACTTGGTAATAAAAATAATCCTTTGGAATACATGATACATGCAGATTGCTTTGTTATGAGTAGTAGATTTGAATGATTTCCAATGGTTTTATTAGAAGCAGCAGTAGTATGATTACCTATTGTTAGTTTAGCTTGTCCAACAGGACCTCAAGAGGTGATAGGAGAGAATATAGGGGGAATATGTGTGCCATATACTAGTCGCCTTAGCGATGATAGTTATATGTTATCAGAAGCTATGCTTGAAATTATACAAAAAGATAGAAAATCTATAAGTGAAAGAAATAAAAAGTATGTATTAAATTTTAGTAATGAATCTATACAGTGAGAACGAGAAAATCTTTTACAGAAAATATAAAAAAGTAGTCTCTAGTAGACTACTTTTCTTTTAATAATGGGTGTTGTAAAAATATTATAAAATCCAAGATATGCAAATAATTTAGTTTTATATTGCATTAATAATGATTCATCCATATATCATCAAGCTCCTCGTTCTCCGCTAAAAATTGGATGAGTTTTATTGATAGTCATATTAATTCAAGATTGTTTAATGTACCAATAATATAATCTTTCGAGACTATGATTTTCAAATCTAGACAGTTGATCTCATTTACCCATAAAGTGCTCTATAAAATAAGATTTTGTGGTTTTGAAGAAACAAGTATGTACTGTATTTTTCCCCAATCATCCTCTAATAAATACATTTTTTGTGTTTGCCCACCTAGCAATTATATTATTAATATTTTTAATCCAGTATCTTCATGTAATCTTATAAAATCACTCATGCTTTGATAGTATTTCTGAATTCTGAACCGCATATTCCATTATTTCCTGATCGCCATAAGCTCTTGTAAGTTGCTGAGTTTTTTTTGCATCACCTAAGAAGTATAAAAACTCTATTTTTTTATCGTAAAATACACATAAATCTTCAAGCATTTTCTGATCATCAGACGATATTTTAGTATTAGAATTTTCACAAAAAACAAAATTAGTAAAGTCACTTTTTGTGATGAATCTAATCAGGTTATCTATGTACTGGTGATATCTTTTTGTAACGTCCTTGAGATTAAGAAAATCTTGATTAGAAGTAGGAGTGATTGTTGCAGTTAAGAGTAATGGATACACTGTCATATATAATATTACACATAACAAACTAAAAGAGTGTCTGAAAATGCAGTCATAGAATCTCGTCTCGTAAAAGTATATTTGTATCATACATTTAGTTCTTCTAGTAGTTTTTTTACTTCAAACAAGTCTCTTCCATGATGGTATACACTTATAAATAGGATTGGCTTAAATGTCTTGATAGTATTAATAGCTCATAAAATACTATAGTATTCATATCATTCGATATCCCACTTAATAAGCCTTGGTTTTAAATCGTGTTCTTCTATTAATGAGTCTAAAGATCTGATTGATATAGGTGTTCATGATGTACTAATCTTGCTTCCAATTCACTCATCAGAAAGGTATGCTGTCATATCTTTTTCTCATACTCAAACATTTAATGCAGTGATTTTTGTATCTTTATTATGTAGTGTAATCACATTACAGAGTTCTTTATAGTTATTCTTGTCAGGTTCTAACGCATATATATGTGCATTAGGATAAAAATCAGAAAAAGCTATTCAACTATCTCATATATATGCTCCACAATCAATAATATCTCATCAGTCTATTGAAAATCAAAAATTATGCATATCTCTTTTTATGCAATATTCATTAACTAATCATAAATTATGTTGTTTGAAATAGTTACTTTGTGGTTGTGCATAAAAATATTTTAAATAACGTTGTTGTTCTTTTTCATCCTCTTGAGAATAAAGAATATTATAGTCAACATAGTTATTGTAGGCTATATATTCTATTTTTCTTATAGTATTTTCCATAAATAACTTATCTTTAGGAGATAAATTATTTAATAGAACATGCATCCATCCTTCTGATTCTATATATGATATATATGTTTTGGCCTCATCGAAAAGAACAGGACTTCGTCTAGATAAATTAAACTGACTTTTAATAATATCT
>CAXYYI010000144.1:0-2459 GCA_964293055.1 uncultured bacterium
GGTCCAGCATTTATCGTCAACTATCCAAAACTCATGCAACCACTTGCTCGTACAAGTGATGCTGACAAAAATATTGTAGAGCAGTGGCAACTCCTCATCAATGGATGGGAAGTTATCAAAGCATATAGTGAACTTGTTGACCCGCAAGAACAACAAGCAAATTTTGATGCACAAGCATGAGCATTGGAAGCAGGAGACGATGAAGCAACAGCTGGAGATCCAGACTTCGTCCAAGCAATGGAATATGGTATGCCTCCACAATCTGGTCGAGGTATGTGAATCGACCGTATTTTTGCACTCCTCACAGTACAATCAAATATTCGTGATGTTATTCTCTTCCCAATGATGAAACCAGAAAATACAGATTCATTCGTGCTAGGTGAAAATAAATTTTATGAAAATATGATGAAAAAATAATATTCCTATTTGACAACATGGTTCTCGGTGCTAAAAAACTTCCTCTAAAAATTCAGCAAAAACATACAATTCTCAAAGAATTTCACTCCTTTTTGCAAGAAATTGCAAAGATTTCTCTTATACAAAGAGTTATCCCTGGTCGTATCAATCGTAAACAATCAGGCTCTTCAACACTACGTATCTCTTTTGCATATTTCACAGATACAGGACTCAAATACAATCTTGCAAAGTGATCTACCGCACAAGAGTTATTTGTTGTCTGCGAAAAAAGGGATAGTGAAGCAGTATTTGAACTGATTGAGAAAGTTAGGAGAGAACAATAATTTATTTTTCTTATCTATTTATCTCACATAATACAATCGTATAAAATTACGATATTTTTTAACATTGACTATAACTATATTTTATATATAATATCACACATAAATATAAACAAATTAAATTTTTACATTATGATAACAAAAAATCCAAATCACTACCTGTACAAGTTATTATGCTTGATGCAAGAAGTAGAAAATTTTACTGGTACGCGTGTAGACCATGCTGCTAAAAAAGTAAACTTACCACATTCTGAACGCACTCTTTATAAGATACTTGCAGAAACAAGAGATGCAGTTGATGTATTCTCAATTGGTTCTCATCAAGATCGTGAAGAGTTCTTAGACTTAGCTGTACGAGTTATCCCAATGGAAACTCTTTTAAAACATCCAGCAATTGCTCTTACACAAGATCATGCTAAAAGTCTTCTTGGTTATTCTAGTAGATATAAGTTTATTTCTACTATAGAAGTAGTAGAAAAATTTATTGAAAATGGTTTTTTCCCTGTAAGTACATGGGTATATAAACCTAATCCACACACAAAACCTACTCCTGAAGAAAAAGAGAAGTGGTTAGCAAAATTATACCATGTCATATCTTTTGTAGATTTTGGTAGTATCTGTAATCCAGAAATTGGTTATAAGTTAGTAGATTTACGTAAAAAAACAAATAAACTACCAACCATTGAATTACATACAGCACATGATGCACAAAATTCTTTCAAAGTATATGCATCTATGTTGGATTGTAGTTCAGGATTTCCTGATATTACTAGTGGTTTTACGTATGAAATGAATCATACAGATGCAAAAGCATTTCGTTTGATACATGACAATGTTCTGACAAAAGATGAAAACATTGCTGCAATTTGTAAAAGTATGAGAAATATTTATCCTAATTTATCAGATGATATTCATATACTACAACAAACTAATCTTTCAAAAATACAGCAATCATTACTAGGAGCTATTTTAAAAGAAAAGTTATTTGGTAAAAGACAAGATGATGTCATAGTGGATATAACAGAATTAACCACAAGATACGATAAAGATACTTCTATGTTTCTTGGCATCAATACCGATATCACTTCTGAAGGAGACTATTTCAATGCTTACCAACGTATGGAATATATTACCAAAAAGCTTGAAGAAGGTATACAATACAAAGTTGTATGTACATCTGGCAAAGCAAAAGGTAGTACTATTACATTGACGAAAAAAATCGGTAAAAAAGATTCGCTTCGTCAAAAGAAATTTACTAATATCCTTCTACGAAGTTTATTAGACACTATTAAGAAATAATATACTAACTCAACTACCTCTCATTTTTTGAGAGGTTTTTTTATATTATAGAAAAGTTTTAAACCTTATTTAGAATAATTTTTTATAGCAATAAATATTGAAATCTCTATATATACAATATTCTTTATTACTTACTTACAATAATGACAGATCAAGAAGTAGAGTTCACAATTGCAGATAAAGATGAAGCTGCTGAAAAAGCACAAAAGGTATGATTTGTGAAAGAACTTGTTGATAGTACACAAGAGCTATCTGATGAAGAACGCGAATTATTAACTGAAGCAATTTATGCCTGACTCAACGATGATCTTGATGAAGATCCAGATGCAGACAGTGATCAAAATGCATAATAACAATAATGGAGAATAATTTTTATTTAACCATAATGTTCTATGTACTTTCTTGCACTAGCAGAGCAGTATG
>CAXYYI010000145.1:0-2439 GCA_964293055.1 uncultured bacterium
AATTGTGCTTCCAAAGGTCATGCATACATGGCAAACATATCATGACTTTGTAGTACTCATCATACATACTCTTGTGATATATCTATAGTTCAAAAAAATGTATGTGCGTATATATCAGGTGTTACAATTGCATTTATATCATTAGGAAGTTCTGCTCATGTAATGAGTATAAGTTTTTTATATGTTGGATGATGAAGAAAAATATCTTTCCATGCACTTGCAAGCAATGGTCCATATTTATATATAGGACCATGAGGAATATATGAAACAAATGGTTTATCTTGTGGTTGTCTTACTGGAGCATGCACAAAAAGTTCTACAACCAAATTATGTAAAACTTGTGAATTAGTAGGATATAGATTATAACGAGGCATATAGATACCACCTCTTTCTCATGGTTCCCAACGCATCAATTTTGCAAGTTGAGGTTTGGTGTATGAGATAGTATTATCTCTATATCAGCGATGGAGATTCTCATTTTGCGCCTTATCCATTTTTTGCTCTCATCAATTGCAAAACAAACTTATCAGCAAGTCTATAACGTCTTTGGAACTCTTCAACACTCATAAATGCTACTTGAGCTGTCTCAATAAAATAGTTTTTGAATAACAATGTAATAGCATCTTTCATAGCATCCAAAACCTGCTTTTCACAATTTTTATGAATCATAACCAAATCCCATTCTACATCATCATGTTTCCCAAAAATACGTCATAGAAAATACTGATCAATCATGTATGTATACGTATCAAAAAGTGCAATAAGTTCTGTTTCAAGCGTATATAACAAGAGAGATCTAATATATGGTGCTGCTGCTGGATGAATCGTGATTGCCCATTTTGATGCATCTTTATCAATAGTTACAACTTCTGCTTCCTCTAATGAGTCTACTTGTTTTTTGATCGCTGGAAAAGTCCATGGGATTTCATGATCCAACGCTCTAATTGAAATTCCTTGTCTACGAAAGACAAGATATTTTAAAATATCTACTTTCGTTTTACTTCCTAAGAATTTGTCAAGTTTCATGTCTACAATATGTATGAAAGTGAGTACATTTTGCAAGCTTTTTATCATATACCAATCACTTGACCTAGGGAATGGTTTCTCTATCATAGTAATATGATAACCCGTATAGCATGAATTATATATACGATCGGACGTATACTAATGGACCTTATCATCATTGGTATCATTTTTTTTATAGGTATAAATGCAACTATTATTTTCTGAACACGCAGTAGTATAGTTCAAGTACAAGACATAGAAAAACCACTTGATGCAGTACTTGTACTCGGCGCAAGTGTCCAATGATTACAACTTAGTCCAATTCTGCAAGATAGAGTTGAAACAGCTATTCAACTCTACCAGTTGCGCAAAACCAAAAAAATCATTATCAGCTGAGATAACACAAAAAAATACTACAATGAAGTCGATGCAATGTATAAATATATGATCAATCGTGGTATCCCATCAAGTGCCATTATTACTGATATTTACTGAGAAAGTACCTACAAAAGCATCATACATCTTCGCGCAATGTGATATACAAAATATAATACAATATGAATCGTAACACAGAAATTCCATCTACCAAGAGCAACATTTATAGCTCAATTTATATGACTCAAAACACTAGGAATTAGTAGTGATCGTGCATCATATACTGATGATGAAAAATATGAACTGAGAGAGTCATTTGCACGTGTAAAAGCAATGTTTGAAGTACTATGATATTATGTATTTTAATCTATATAGTGAGTATAATTCTATCTATCTTTATTATTTACCCTTCTTCTCATGAATCGTCTTCGTTCATTCTTTGCACAATGGATCAATGCTATCAAAACATTTCCAATTGCTCATCTAGTACTTATTAGCATAACATCATTTCTCATTTATACCATTTCATTCCAAAACTCGTATCCATATCGAACTCCAGATGAGTTAATGAGAATCATTATTGCATGTGTTTTTACACTACCGCTCACTGTAATACCAGCATTGATAACATATATTACACAAAAATGAGAACCATGAAACAAAAAAGATTTTTTTCTTTCACTTATATGAATTGTAGTATGAGTACTCTATTATAGTTTCCTTCCTATAGACTTTAACGACGCTATCACAACACAACAAATAACTACTATATGATGACTATTTCTTGCATGGGCATTTCCATTTTTCTGTATCGCATGTGCTACAAGACACAATGATATATTTACACGAACACGACGAAAAGCATATAAATTATCAATCCTTTTTGGACTATTAGGATGATGAATTATTCGAGCATGAATCAGTGCTTGTATTGCTTCGCTTAATTACCTATTTGGTGTAACAATCAATAGCAATATGTATGAGTATGTAGGAAGCGTTGCTATGGTTCTCATTGCATGATCTATCTGGTTAATCCATCTTCTACAACAACAACTTCAC
>CAXYYI010000146.1:0-2433 GCA_964293055.1 uncultured bacterium
CCCATTATATTTAGTTACCAATGTTTCTAGAGTCTTACTTTGAAAGTGTCTTTTACAGTATGGTCATTGTAGATCGCTATACTCTATAATCATTACTTTCGCATCCTTATTTCACACTATATAAGCATCATCTTTGATTTTTTGCAATACTTCAAGAGAAACTTTCTTGATTGTATTTTTAGGGGCTTCTTGGTTTGTGGGTGCAGTGTTTTCTGCTGTCGGGTTATTTGTATTTGCTGTTGGATTTTTACTGTCCATTTGACTAATAGCTTGCTCTAGACTAGCTTTTTGTTGTTGTTTGAATCAATCAGAGCTGTATACTTTTTGAAGCATTTCATAGTTTTCTTGTCATCATATCTTTTGTGCCTCTAATTGTTTCATTGTATTGATAACTCTATTTCATTGTCGGTATGATATTCATACAATTGCTCCTATACTAATAACCCCAACTAAAAGAACTTGTTTAAGGTGTTGTTGTGCTGTAATATTCATGTTCTAAAAACATTAAAATAATAAAAAAGTGCTTAACGTTATACCATAATGCATCTTTTTGATTATTCTATATTGTAAGTAATATAATGCCTACATAGGTTCATATATCTGGTCATGCTCTATTTTTATTCTCTTCTAGTTTGTGCTGTGGAAAGTAATAGATCGTATTGAGAGAAGTGATTTGAGTATATAGTAGAAATGTAGATTCTCAAAGTATTCCATTCTCTGTGATTTTTTGATTGCTAGACAGTTTATACTCTTGCGTATTACAATCTTGCAGACAATGCTTAGTGCCACAACAAGTATTTTCATCACAACTATTATTGGTTGTATTTGATTGGATCGTTTTGGCAATATATTGATGATGTGCAAAAAATCATGCTTGTGATCAACCGACTGCAAAACAAGCATATACTACTAAGAAACATATAGATATGTATTTCTTCAAAAGGTTCATATTTATGATATATGAAAATCTATATTTAATGCAATTCTAATCTACAATTACATTTATTTTTCAGATTACTATATCTCAGTAAGACACAATAAGATCTGTGTTACCTTTCTCTTTTCATTCTACGAATGAGATTACTTGTCAATCGCTTATATATCTGATTACACGAGGAGAAATTGTGATGTTATTTTTGGTAGGAGTAATTGTAATTTCTTTATCTAGAATATTAGAATTCTTTTCCCCATTTTTACCTAATACTTGAATTGCTAATGTACTTGAACCTCATTTTTTTATTCCTCATCAAAAATTAGATACCACACTTATAGTATTATTGTCTAAAAATCTATCTTTTTGTTTACTTCAGACTTTTATCATCGTAGTAGTTATATTTGGCGTAGTTTGTTTGCTTGTTTCTTTAATATTTGTTTTGTTAATTCAGATTTGAGACGATTCTATTCAAGGTGATTTAGATCAATTAGACTCAAGAAATTTTATTGGATCTACTGTTCTTTCATATAATAAGTCTCTACATAGTCATTTTTCTATTATATCATAATCGCCTATTTTCGGATAGTTAAGACAGCCCATAAATGTATATGTGTTTTTTGTTGTTGTATCTAGTGTTAAATGTAAATTATTGCCTCGTGCCATTCATTCATGTCACATAGTACCAATTTGTTCTCACTCTTTTATCGCAAGCTTCTCCTTAGTTAATACTTTTTCTAAATGTCAATATGTAGAATATATGACTTTGTTATCTATCTTATGTTTCAATATGACGACATTTCAATATCATATTGCAGAACCTGCTTTTACAACCTCACCATCTTCAATTGCATATACTGGTGTTCATTCTGCACTTATGATATCTACTCAATCATGAGATCATATAGTTATATCTCGTCCATTAGAATATGAAGCTCATCGTAGTATAGAATATGTTAGTTTCATAAGTTTATCTTCTTTATATTTGCTATAATTTGCATTCTTAATTATAGGTAATTGCGTCTTACAATCATTTGTTAACTTATCTCGATGATCTTTTTTACACTCTGCTTTTGAAATTTCTTTTATAGGGTATGATCGAGCTTGTGTAATATTATCATAAAAAAAACTATTCATTTGTAGCACAAGAAATCATCGTATAACAATTTTTTTAAACATTTATATAATACTAAGTCTTAAATGAAATGATAAAATTATTATATATAAATATGTATATATGTCAAATTTTTAAAACAAAATGTAATCTAAGTTATTATACTCTTCTTTTTCTTGTTCTATATATTGAGCTATTAGAAATGTATTTTACTTTTTATTTCACTTATGTGATATATTATGTTCTATACTCATTAAGCTATACAAAAACTACCATCATCTTTGCGAGAAAGTCAGTAGAGGAGAAGCTGTTCTTCGGTTAGGTCAGTAAGGATATCAGCATGATCTGGATTGGTATCAATAAAGAAGGCAAAAATCTTCCTCATCTC
>CAXYYI010000147.1:0-2427 GCA_964293055.1 uncultured bacterium
TTGTGTATTTTTTCCTCGGTCAATAGTTTTGTCCACTGTAATATCAATAATTTCATCACGATAATTCGCTCGCAAAAACTTGACTGTATCTACTATAGCAAGCGTTCTAATTTGCCAAATATAAAGTATTGGAAATGCTATAAGAAAAATAATCACATAGATAAGTGCTACAAGTCGATATGAGAAAATACCTGCCCACTGCCACATAGCAAATCACCAATTAATACTAATACCAGCAACAATACACAAAATTCCATATCGCAAAATACCGAAAAACATTTTTTTGGCAACTTTTGTTGCAGATAATGTTGAGATTTTATGTGTAACATCTGAAAAACTATATTGCATAATTACTAACTAGATATATAAATTATATTTATTCACCTGCTTTTAGTACTTCTACTATTTCTATTTTTTTAGATTTGAATGTATAGAGTTTTGCAGGTCTATAAGCCATTCATTTTTGTATTTTACCAGTTTCTTTAATAATATCTAATTGCATAATTTTCTTTCTAAAGTTTCTCACATCAAAAGTTTTTCATAATACAATTTCATATACTTTTTGTAGATCTGTAAGAGGAAAGTCTTTTGGCAAAAGATACTGCGCAATATTTGTATACTCTAGTTTCCATTGGATTCTTTTGATTGCATATTGTATGATTTCTTTATGATCAAATGCAAGTTTTGGCATCTTATCAACTGGATAGAATGCAACTTCTGATGTATGTAATCATGCCTGAATTGTGATATTTTCTCTTGCAACAACTGCCATATACGCAATAGTTACATTTCTACCACGAATATCTCTTTTAGGATCTCCAAATGTGTAGAGCTGTTCCAAGTAGACATTTTTTACATGTGTCTCCTCTGCTAAATCTCTATATGCAGCTTCATCAATCGACTCATTATCTTTCACAAATCCTCATGGTAATGCCCATGCATCTTTAAATGGTTCTATTGCTCTTTTTGTCAAAAGCACATGGAGTTTGTCATTCACAATTGTAAAAACAACACTATCTACAGAAACAAGAATAGATTGTTTGATAGGATTACCTTTTACGATTTTTGTCATAACTATGTTGTTGTAAGAAATACAAATTGGTTGTATAGTAGTTATTTAATTATAGAACGCAAGAAAAGGTTTTAAAAAATATACAAAAAAATCCCCATGAAAATTTCACGGAGATTTGGATTATAGAATTTATTTTTTCCCATGCACTACACATGGAAGTGTAAACTCTTTTAGTGCTTCCTCTATCGAAAGCACACCTTTTGCAGAACTTTTACGTCCAGTAAATGGCATAGTATCAGGCGAACGCATACATTGCGTGTTTATATTAATTCTACATACTAAATTAGATAGTGGGCGAATTAAATAATCTAATGCTTCGGTTGGAGTATCTGTAAAGATACTCACTTGTTGCCCATAAGGAGACTGTTTCATGTACTCAATCACCTCTTGTTCTTCATCATAGATAACGATTGGAACAACAGGTCCAAACTGCTCTTCATTATAAATAAGAGCATCTGGTGTCACACCAAGCAACACAACTGGTTTCATTAATGCGTCACCATATTCTGGTTCTCCATTAGCAATAGTAGCACCTTTTGCCAATGCATCATCTACATATGCTTTCATAGCTGCCACTTTACCCACTTCAGGAAGTGGCGTTTGGTGTGGAGCAACAATATTTGTTTCCCATGGCAAACCAACCGTTAGTTGATTTACAGCTGCTGCAAATTTTTCAGCGAATACTGTAGCTTTGCTTCTAGGTACAAATAATATTTTTAAAGCAGTACAACGTTGACCATTAAATGACAATGCGCCGGCAACACACTCTCTTATAGTCTTCTCCATATCAGCATTATCTAAGATAATAGCTGGATTTTTGGCACCCAGACCAAGGACAGTATGCAAACGGTGTGGATGCGGATGATTATTCATCAATATATCCGCTGTTTTATCACCTCCAATAAAAGCAAGTGAATCAACTCCGCCATCTGTTAATTGAGGTGTAATCACTTCCTTTCCGTCACCATAAATAACATTGACCACTCCAGCAGGAAATGCTTGTTGAAAGCACTGTAAAAGCGGTTCAAACAACAACACTCCAATTCGAGCTGGTTTAATGATTACTACATTTCCAGTAATAAGTGCTGGAATTACAGTAGTAAAAAGCTCATTCAACGGGTAGTTGTATGGGCCCATACATAAGACCACTCCACGAGGTGTCAGTTTGTGTTGATCAGGATCAGCCATGATGTTCTCATAGGCAGCTATTGTTTCTACGACGTAATCAATAGTTCTGTCAAACTCTTTCTCAGCATCTGCTGTAGTTTTACAAATCTCCCATTGATGAAGTTTTACAACTTGCTCACGTGGATCTTGCATTAATTTTACAAAGATATTCATAGCCTCAATTCTTA
>CAXYYI010000148.1:0-2419 GCA_964293055.1 uncultured bacterium
TTTGGCCTGTAAACAGGATGATGATGAATGTAAACATAGTAATTTTATTTTGTTTTTTACTTATGCCATCAAGTTATTTTCATTTAGGATTTTCCTATGGGCAAATATATTTTATCTTAAATAAGATGAATGTCAATTCTAATTTCTCCATTTGCATTTCTCTTAAAAATATATATAATATGCAAATAACTCTAACACTTATTTATTCCTCATATGTGATAGGAGATGGTAAGATCAATACTAAAATTTCTTATTAATCTAGCATTGTTGGCTGGACTAGTGTGGCTTGTTGTGAGATTTACAACACTTGATGATAAGTTGTTGACTCGAATGAGACAATCTGGTAGTACTAGTAATATGACTTGATCAGTGGCATCACAAGATGCATGTACAACTCCATGGTGAGTAACTATTCCACAAGGGTCTAGTATTTTTGCATATCAAGAACAGAATCCAGAAAATGGAGCATGTGTGGAAGAAATGAGAACGTGTGATAAGTGAGTATTACAATGATCATATGCATATCCAAGCTGTAATGGTCTTATGCAATCTACTGGAACTGCATTGACATCATGAAGTGTGATTGCTGCACAAGGAAATTCATGTACAACCCCATGGGGACAAACTATTGCACATTGAAATTATATCGTATCATATGAATCACCATCATCATGTAAATTTCAAAGAAGAATGTGTGTTGATGGGCAACTTTTAGGAAAATTTATGTACAATTATTGTATCTTACCATATATGAATGGTAATGGTGATCTAACAAATCCACAATGAGGAGATAATCAATATGGAAATATTGCAATGTATGACTCGCCATATAGCGTGGATAATGCACAAAATTTCAGCAATACAATAAATGATGCATCACCATATGCAAATGGATCTCGACAATATACACCAGTAAATTATGGTGGTAATAATGCGAATACACAACTTCCAAATGACTATTGGAATCAAAACACAAATGGTAATATCGCAGTGGTTCGTAGTTGGAATGATACAAAAAGAAACCCACTATCAACAAACGGAGTACCATCAAATTATACACCACCAAAAAACTATACAAATTATGACCTGACACAAAAATGATGTAATACACCTTGGGGTACATATGTAGATCATGGACAATATGTTATCGCATACAAAACATCAAAAGCTCCAAAGTGAGGATCGTGTGAATATGAAAGAAGAACTTGTATGTATGGTAAACTGAACTGATCGTTCTCTAAACCTTCATGTGGATGAGCAACATCATCATCACGACAATATGGAAATCAATGATATGACCAATATTATCGAACAACTCCAACATACTCAAATAACCAAAAATCATGTCGTACACCATGGGGTACAACTGAAAAACATTGAGATTATATAAGAGCATATAAATATGCATCTGCACCATGGTCTGATGGATGTGAAGGGGAAGTAAGATACTGTCACAATGGTATCTTAGATGGATCATATGGAAACAAATCATGTAGACTTGTTCAACCAACATACCAATGATGTTATGGACGACAATGTGGAACAAATAATTGGTGAAATAGTTGTTCATTGCCACGATGAGGAAGTATAGCAAATGGACAATCTGTTGTTGCTTATACAAGAATCAATGGTACATGTTACTCTGAAACAAGAAGTTGTTCTAATGGATGGCTTCAAGGATCGTATGGTTTACAGTATTGTAATAATGATAATAATAATCGATACTATCAATCATGTGCACTGCCACGATGAGGAAGTATCTCTCACGGGCAATCAGTAGAAGCATATTCATCAACATCTTCTCCATGTTACAAAGAAGTAAGACGATGTTATAACTGAACGCTCAATGGTAGTTATGGATACTCTTATTGTAATCAATATAATAATCCAACACCAGTAGGTGATACGTATGGTAGTTGGGAAGATGCATGATTCCGTGATAGTATGCCAAATAATGAAGATACTTGTCATGCAAATGCATCTGCTGAATTCATATGTCAGTCACAAGATGCGACTACATGTACTGATTATAGAAAAGTTGCAAATGACTGCTGTATAGCAGGTCGTGCATCATATCAAAAAAGAACAGTAACATGTGTTAGATAAAATAGTAACTTCTTGGAAAGTGGACGCGTTGCGTCCATTTTTTCATTTGAAAAAACATCATGAAACCATATCAATAATAGTATGCCTATTTTGATTACATGATGACTCTTAGTTGTATTTTGAATTGCTGCAGTGTATAGCGTAAGTATACATGAGTCTTTTACATACTCTTTGAAGTATTTACAAGAAGCAACCAATTATTTCTACTTCAACAAACATATTCTTAATATTATTGTTGCTCTCTTAGTTGCACTTATTGTATCAAGAGTTCCACTCAATTTTGTGAAAAAATATAAAAATGCAATTTTTATCA
>CAXYYI010000149.1:0-2417 GCA_964293055.1 uncultured bacterium
TCATTTTGCTCTCCAGAAATAAAATTACACTTCTGTAATGTACATCACCAACAGGGTTGAGAAATACTTATATATTTGCCATTCAAAACAAAATATATTATGTTAGGATTTATTAAAAAAGTAATTCTCTATAAGTATTGGTTCCCGTATTTTTCTCAATCAGTCATCTATCAACGATGGAAAGCAACATATGCAAAAGTTGCATCTATGGCATATGATAATCCTGCAAAAAATATGTTTATCATCGGAATTACGGGAACAGACGGTAAGACGACTACTACCAATCTTGTACATCATGTTATTCAAAAAAATCTAGGGAAAGCGGCTCTTATCAGTACCGCTGTCATCAAAATTTGAGATGAAGTATTCCCAAATACTTTCAAAATGACATCACTTGATCCATTTAAGTTATGGCGTATTATTCAAGTAGCAAAAAATGCTGGATGCCAATATCTTATTCTTGAAGTTGCATCACATGCTATTCATCAGCATAGATTTGAAGGAATTGAATTTGATATGGCTATTTTGACAAATATAACACCAGAGCATCTTGATTATCACAAAACTATGGACAACTATGCTAATGTCAAAAAACAACTTTTCTTACAAGTTATGAAAAACAAAAAAATAACAAAATTAGCAGTACTTCCAAAAGATGATGAGTATGGAAGAAAATGGATAGATGAACTCTACTTCGACAAAATGTTAAGTTACAGTATCAATACATCATCTATGATGAAATGAGAAAATATTGAAATATGATATGATAAAACACATTTTTCTTTCAATTACTTAGGGAATGAAACACAAGTTTCAATAGCACTACCATGAGTATACAATGTATATAATACTCTAGCAGCAATTTCAGCAGGGCTATTATTGGGAATTGAACAAGAAAAAATTGCAGAAAGTCTTGCATCTTTTGAGTGAGTTGTTGGGCGTATGGAACCAGTTGAACATAACTGAGTGAAATATTTTGTCGACTTTGCACATACACCAAATGCTCTTAAATCAGCATTGAGTTATGTAAATGCAGTAAAATGATCTGGAAGAAGTATTCTTGTTTTTGGTGCACCTGGAAATAGAGATAAATACAAAAGACCTGAAATGGGGAAAATCGCTGATTTTGGTGCTGACATTATGATTGTCACAGACGATGATCCAGATACAGAACCACGTCTTAGTATTATACAGCAAATAGCATCGGGCGTATCTAGACCACTTGGTGAAACCTATATGATTCTTCCAGAAAGAGAGAAAGCTCTTCAAATGGCATGTGAAATTGCAAAACCTGGAGATATAGTCTTATTTGCATGAAAAGGTCATGAACATATACAACTTACCAACTTCTGAAAAAGACCACGAAGTGATAAAACAAAACTAGAAGAAATTTTAGCGAAAATGTAATATATACTATGCTCATTTCAGATATTATCTCATTCTTATCGACCCAAGGTACTACTGCATATGCTGTAGATGAATTACGTGATATTAGAGAGTATCAACCATGAGATGCAAAGCATACTATTAATCGAAAAAAAACCGCAAAGTATAATAAATTAATGACTAATGTATATGAGCCAGATATCCATATTCATACTCATATTATTCAAGTCACATCAAATAATCGACAAAATGGATATATGCAATCATTCTCACAAAAAACACAAGAATTTCTCAATACATTAAAACAAACAATTCACAAAGATCCACAAAGTACAGTTACAATTACTACTACTGACACCCCATCAAAATCAATGTATTCACTAAAAAAAACTCTCGTTATTAGTGACTTTTTACGAGATGAAAAACTTCTTAATGAGTTTATTCATCATTGCAGCACTGGAAACACAAGAGGCATCATTCTTCCTCTCCTTACACCAACTGGTGTTTTCAAACATCCAGCCATTACTAAATATCCAGATTTCTTTTGGGAGTTAGAGTAGAAAAATTTATAATTTTCTAGAGAGCACATGCAAAAATATGTAATAATTTTATTATGTATAGTGTTTATATGATCACTATACTGATGTGAAAATACTACAAAAACTAATAACACCACCATCTCTCATAAAAATTGTATATCTAATTGAGGAGTAGTAATTTCATGATTATGAAATGGACTATCTTGAGAAGAACTACAAAAAGCTCTCCAAAAGTGAAATCTCGAAATATCTCACCCTGCAAAATGCCCTCTAGGAAAAAATAAAATAGGAACAATATCCAATCGCGATAATGATGTTATGGAAGAAATTTGTTGTGAGTAAGATTTGTTGTGAGTAAAATATATTTCAAATAAAAAAATCTCAGTCATACGACTGAGATTTTTTGGTGCCTGGAGGGGGACACAATACGAACAGCATTAGCTACCATTTGTATTCAGCATAATGAGGGAATTAGTGAGATGTATGATATAT
>CAXYYI010000150.1:0-2401 GCA_964293055.1 uncultured bacterium
TAATTATTATTCCTCTAGAAATCATATAATTTTTTCTTCAATAATTGGATAATTATTTTCAAGAGTAATAAACTCTTGTTTTGAAAAATTACTCAGAACATATTCAACAACCTCTTCTTTTGTGGCAGGACGACCAACACCAATTCTGATACGGGCAAAATCTTTATGTCATAGTTGTTCAATAATATTTCTCAGTCCATTGTGACCTGCGTGTCATCATCCAATTTTGTATTCAATTTTCCCATCTGGGAGGTCTATTTCATCATGTAATACAATAATATCTTGAATATCAATTTTGAAAAAATGAGCAATTTTTCTCACAGAAATTCATGATTTATTCATAAAAGTCTGAGGTTTTGCAAGAATATAACTTATTCCATGACTTCCACCCTTATACCATTCTGCATTTCGATCAGTACTCATAGATCGTTCATGTCATTGATTTTGTGCAAAAGCATCAATACCAAGAAATCCTGCATTGTGACGCGTATTTTCATAGTGTTCTCAAGGATTCCCTAATCAGACAATAAGTTTCATAGAATAGTGATATGTATTATTGTTTAAATTGCTTGTAATGTAACAAAAGTCAGCACTATGCCGACTTTTATTTATATATTATTCCATAACAAAGAATTCTAATACATCATCTTCAACAACTTTTTTACTAACTCTTACTTTCATTCCACATTCATATCAAGTATTTACTTCACTCACATTTTCTTGATCTCTCTTCAAAGATGTTATTCTTCCTTGTCCAACTATTTCATCTTCTCCACTGTCACCTTTTCTCCAAATTCTAAACTCAGCACCATTTTTAGCTTTCCCTTCAGTAACTTTTCCTCCAATAATCATTTCTTTTTCTTTTTTATAGAAGAGTCCAAGTACTGTTAATTTACCGATAAGTACTTCTTTTGCTTCAATAACAATCATACCTTTGAGGATTCCATCAAGATAGTCATTCATTTCATAAATAATATCATATGTCTTGACTGTTACTTTAAGTTGATCAGCTTTTTTAACAATAGATGCAGGAATTGGTACGTTGAAACCAATAATGAGTGCTTCTGACGCATGAGCTAAAGCTAGATCACTTTCTCAGAATGTTCCAACATCACTATGAATAATTTTGATATTAATATTTTCTGGAGTAGGCATAGTTTCAAGTGAGTATTTTACTGCTTCGAGACTACCATAACTATCTGCTTTGATAATTAGTTTGAGTGTTGTCATATCTCCAGCAGCAATTTGTGACATCATTGCTTGGAGTCCTGAGCTTTCTTTTTGTGTCTTTTCTTTTTCCATAACGATAGCAATTTTTTGTTGAGCTTTACGTTCAGTATCTACTACTTCAGCAACACGACCTGGTTCTGGAATATCTTGCATACCAAGAATCATAACTGGATCACCACCTGTAGCTGTTTTGATGTCTTTTCCTGTCCAATCAAGAATTTTTCTTACTTTCCCATATGTGTTATGGATCATAATAATATCTCACACTTGCATTGTCCCAGTCATCAAAAGAATTGTTGTAAGTACTCATTGTTTTGGATCTTTTGTTACTTCCAACACAACTCCGACAGCGTTTCTTGAAGGATTATATGTGAGCTCAAGCATTTCTGCTTGCAGCATAATTTGTTCTAGAAGTTCTGGAATACCTTGTCCAGTCATCGCAGATACATGCATTACAGGAACATCTCCACCCCAATCTTCAGGAGTAAGACCATGTTCTGCCATTTGGGCTTTGATACTTTCTGTGTTATTTACTCATTTATCTATCTTTGTAATTGCTACAATAATAGGTACTCAAGCATCTTTTGCGTGGTTGATTGCTTCTACTGTTTGTTGTTTAATTCCGTCGTCACACGCAATAACAATAATAACGATATTTGTGATTTTAGCTCCACGAGCACGAAGTGAAGTAAATAACTGATGTCCAGGGGTATCAATAAATGTTATTTTTTCATCATTATGCAAAATTTGTGAAGCACCAATAGATTGTGTAATTCCACCTGCTTCTCATCCAATAACATTTGTTTTTCTCAAGTAATCGAGCAATTTTGTTTTCCCATGATCAACATGTCCCATGATAGTTACAACTGGAGCTCTTTTGATTCTATGTTCTGATTCTTTATCAATATCTAGAATAGCACTTAGATTACCACTCATCATATCTTCTACTGATACTGTTCCAGCCTCTCTTTTCACATTTACATTGGACTCTTCTCCAATCAAAGCAGCAGTATCATAATCAATATTTGAATTAATATTTACAAGAATCTTATTTGCCATGAATTTTTTCATCAATTCTGGAAATGGTACTCACATCTTTTCAGAAAATTCTTTAACACTTACTGTGTCTCATAGAATAATTTCTTGTTTCTTGATAAGTGTCCCAGATGTT
>CAXYYI010000151.1:0-2395 GCA_964293055.1 uncultured bacterium
ATTGTTATTGGAAGTGGAGTGATTGGGTAATGATTTTATTCTATACATTCATAAAATGTTTAATAAAAACAAAAAACATGCATTTACACTTATAGAAGTAGTAATTGTCATATTTATTATAGGACTTTTAGCGACTGCTCTTATACCTAAAATTTTATCAGCACAAGGAAGAACGAGAGATTCAAAAAGGAAAGCTGATATTTATACAATATCAAATGCATTAGAAACATACTACCTTGATAAATCTAAATATCCACACTCATTTTCAGGGATATATATATCTAGTACAAACAATCCTTCAGAGCGAATTCCATGACTTGTGTGAGAGTATTTATCATCTATACCTACAGATCCATTAAATAATTTCACTTGAGCAAATGCTGATTCAATACCATGGGGATCAAAGTCATTTTCATATCTTTATCATGAACCAGAATACTTATTTCTTAACTGAGCACCAAGGGCATATACTGTGAATAATGGTGGTAAAAAAATATATCAACTTATGGCTAACTTAGAAACTCCTGAAGACAATTATACATGTAATAAATTATGAGCTTTGATGGAAGTAAGGTATTATGCTAATAATAATAGGATAAGTTGGCCAGTATGTCGATGGCCCAATACATATCAATCATATTTTTCAGTAATGCCTGCTCAAACAACCCAATAATCCTATAACAAAAAAATCTGTAGATACACTACAGATTTTTTATAAATAAGATTCTATGGTTATGGTTGTATAAACTCATCTCTATGAGTTTTGAATACAAGCCCATTTTCCATGATACAATCTAGATAATCGAAGTCATCATATCGTTTTGTTCTCACTATTGAAGAATACGTTTCAATATTAGGCTGATGTGTAATACAAATAACTGGATACGAAATCATATTAGATTGCCATAAACCCGTAGACAAAAGAAGTGGATATATTTCTTTTGGTCTATGAGCTCCATGTAATTTACCTTCACAGAGATCATCCAATTCAATTTTTACAACAGTAAGAACACCGTTTTTGTACAATTCTTCCTCTAGTACTTTAGCAGTTTCTGAAGCTCTTTGAGCCGTACTTGATACAATACCAACAACTGGAGGTAAATATTGTGCTAAATTTTTTGCTGATGTCACAATGAGTCCCTTTCCATGATCAGTTATAGGTCCATCATAGTATCCATACAATCTTCTATTATCTCCTGTTTGCTCTACTCTATCATAATGAGTGTGTCTCATTAGAATGAGTTTACCGCCAAAGAGTTCATTGAAAATAATATCCCTATGAGAATTACCATTATATTCAATAGTACCTTCATTTTGTAGTTTTTCTTCTATATCTACTAAAGGTCGTTTAGGATATGAGATAAATGCATTTTTAATAGATTCTGTTATCATATTTTATGTTATTTATTATTTGTTAGTACAAATAATATTATAGATAAAGCAAAATATAAGTCAATAAAGATTTTATGTAAAAAATGTCTCTGAACGAGGCTCTTTTAATTGCTTGCAGGATCAAAAGAGCCCAAAGTGAAGAGCATTAGCCTGATTATAGGCTCACCAACTACGAACTTTAATTTTTTATAATCTAAAGAAAAACCGGAGTTGAAAAACAACACCGGCCTTGTGACATCTGTGCCACGAGGCCGGCTTTCGCCAATATGATAGTGTCACTGCCTCCGGCGACACTATGATATTGAAGAAAGACCCCATAACACAGACCAAAATGCTATCCTACTTCCCTGTGGTTGCAGTGATAACGTGTTTTACAAGGAGAAACCTTGATCACATAATCCCTTAAACGGCTGCTACCCTTTCTTGAGGTTATTATGATAGTATTAGTATAGAGATTTTTTCTGATAACACAAAATGGTAAGTATCTTTTTATGTTTTTATGTTATAAAATATTGACATAACAAATAAAATACTCACATATGTTTAAAATAAGGCTATTTTTGATAACTAATGGTTTGCAAGGGAGACTTTTAGATCATCCATACTCTACCTTGTTATTTGTTAGGAAATTATTATAATGAAGACGTTTGATACCTTATAGAGCTTCTCTAGAAAATTGTTCTAATGAAACTATATATGGATAGTTTCTACAGTAAAAGCGGCCTATGGCCGCATTTCTCTATGGCTATCAAACACATCGTTGATAGCACTATGTATATCATAGTAGTCGCAAAGCTCAAAATATGGATACTTTTCATCTCACCATTTTCACTACGTGAGATCCTATATCTTGCATGATCCATTCATAGATCACAACATATAGCTTATGCTTGCAGAATTCCTCTTGTTCAAATAATATTATGAGGATAACATGTAACACGCTTTCCGACTAACCGTATGTAACAACCGCTAAAACGAAGACATTTTTAGTCTTATTTTTTTC
>CAXYYI010000152.1:0-2392 GCA_964293055.1 uncultured bacterium
TTTATATGTAGCTAAAAAAAACATCATTACAATGAAGGAACAATGCTTTTCTTATGAAAAATTTGACAAAAAAAAAAAACAGGTAAAATATTATTGTTATATTATTTTTATTATATTATATATAAAAATGTCAGAAAATTTATGAAACACATATGAAGATAGACCTAAGAAGCCTAAAAAGTCTTGAACAGATACAGGCAATAAAGAATCAACAGGTACTTCAGCTTGAGAGAATAATAATGAGATGCACATACTACTTAATGCTGTAGATAAAGCCTTGATATTGGAAAAAACATTATTACTACAGAAAAGAATGGGAAATATGAAAAAACTTGAAGACGCTCTAAGAAAACAAGATCAAGATGAAGCAAACAAACTACTTCAGCAATTAGAATGATGATACACTTCTTGAACCAGCACTTGAAATAGTGACACAAGTAGTCAATCTGGTAATGAAGAAATGTGGAATGGTAATTCAGTATGAGATTTACCATCAGACAAAAAGGATATAACTATTGGAGTTTTAGGATGAAAACAAAGAGCAAGAGAAGAATATACAAGTACCACAGATTCAGATAATATAAATGAATCATGAACACAAACATGAATTGATAATGCACGACCATCTGGATGAACACCTGATATACCAAGAAAATAAAAGATACATATCTACCCAAATAAATCCATTATGAGATCCAATATGCGCTATTATAATAGTCTTTGCAATTGGGTCTTTTTTATATAGCAAAAGATTTTCTCATTTAAAAAATGAGACAGATCACCCATTGCCTTTCTATAGCAAATTCTTATAGTTAATTATAGTATTGATCAAGATTGTTGCATAATAGCATCTCACATCATACCATAATATTATCTCTTTTATTTTATTAGAAAAATTAATCTTACCTCATGGACCCCAAACTTTTGTTAACGATTTTCTTAGTATTTTTAAATGGTTTTTTCGTGGCAGCAGAATTTGCCATCGTCAAAGTACGTGCCTCACAACTTGAACTTAAAGCATGAGATGGTGATAACAATGCCAAAATTGCAAAACATATTGTAGATCATCTCGATGCTTACCTTTCAGCAACACAATTATGAATTACACTTGCATCATTATGATTATGATGGGTATGAGAAGAAGCAATTGGGCATCTAATTCTTGGTCTCTTTCATGGACTACATCTTGGCATAACTGAGGAAGTAGCACATGCATTTGCACTACCAGTGTCATTTTTTATTATAACAATGTTGCATATTGTTTTTGGAGAACTTGCTCCAAAATCAGTCGCAATACGTAAACCACTCGCAACATCGCTTCTTATCGCATGGCCTTTGAGAGTCTTTTATCTTGTATTCAAACCTCTCATTTGGTTCTTTAACACATTATCAAATATAACCCTTAGTTTATTTGGCATCAAAGATCCATGACACCACGAGGTACATACAGAAGAAGAAATTAGATTATTATTAACTGAATCTGAAGAACATGGACATATTGCAGAAGCCAGTAACGAGCTTATTCAGAATGTATTTGAATTTGATGATCGTACAATTAGACATATATATACACCAAGAAGTAGAGTATTTATGTTAGATATCGATGATTGAGATAAATATAATATAAATGCACTTATAGATGAGTGATACTCAAGAATCCCAGTGTATAAAGATACAAAAGACAATATCATTGGTACTATATACATTAAGGATTTAATCAAAAAAATTATTAATCAAGAAACTTTTACAATTGCATCAGTTTTGCGTCCAGCATTTAATGTATTTCTTTCACAGAAGATAGAAAACGTACTCAAAGAACTACAACATCAACATTTGCAAATTGCAATAGTAAAAAATGAGCACTGAGAAACAGCTGGTATTGTAACTCTTGAAGATATTATTGAAGAATTAATAGGTGATATTCAAGATGAACATGATGAAGAAAAACCACTTGTCATAGAGAAGAAGCCATGATTGTATATTGTAAGGACCGAAGCTAGCATCAGTGATATCAATGATGTTCTACCATATGAAGTACCTATCTCTGATGCATATGATACAGTAGCATGACTTATGCTTATGCTATTTGGTAAAATACCACTTGCATACGAAACTATTAGATTCTGACAATATGAGATAACAATCCTCAAACGTTCAGATACGACTGTAGAAATCACAAGATGGAAAGTGATTGAGTAGATGTCATAATCAATAGTTACAGTAGTAATAATACTATAATCAAAAAAAGTACTCACATTAGATGAGTACTTTTTCATATTTTACAAGATATATTAAATATCCAACTCTTTCACATTTTTAGCATTACTTAAGATGAAGTGTTTTCTACTTGGTACATCATCACCCATAAGAATACGGAAGAGTTTATCTGCTT
>CAXYYI010000153.1:0-2383 GCA_964293055.1 uncultured bacterium
TTTCTCTACCCAATTTCTTCTTCATATAATATAAAATAGAATGATAATATATATTATTATATGTTATTGTCAATATGAAAATAAAAAATTATGTTTTTTTACATATTATATGCTATATTTTATCTTTTTAGATTATAAGAAATCTAAAATATATATATTGTTAGAGTAGCTTATAAGTTGGTTTTACTCTCTTTCACATAGTTCTAACCACCTTGTTTCTTTTTCTCCAAGTGATTTCATAAGTGTATCCATCTCTTTTCCTAATTTTTTCATATCTTCTAATCACACTGTTTGGTACTGGAAGATAAAATTAATTTCTCATACTCTTTTTTCCAGAATACTGATCTCTTTTCCAAGATTTTCAAACTCGTATTTTTCTTGGAAAGTTAATTTTTGTTTGGCTGGAGGCGTGATTGAGGTTGACGAAGCGTCTATAGATTGCTGTTGTTTGGGCTCGTCTTTCTTCTTTTTTTCTTGCTGTTTTATAAAACTATCGCGTCTTGCTTTGTCTTGGGTATATGCAGTATATGTTCATCGAAAATCATAGATTTCTCCATCTCACTCAAACGCAAAAATATGATCAACAATTTTATCCATAAAAAATCTATCATGTGATATAATCACAAGACATCACTTATATGCCAAAAGAAACTCTTCTAAGATAGAGAGTGTAACAAGATCTAGATCATTTGTTGGTTCATCAAGAATAAGAAAATTTGGATTCTCGACGAGAACCATAAGCAGATGGAGACGTTTTTTTTCACCACCACTGAGGTTGTATGCAGACATTTGTTGCATTGCTGGCGTAAACAAAAAACGATCTAGTAATTGTGCTGCTGAAAATTTCTCCTTCCCAATTTGCGTATATGGTGCAATATCTCTAATCACATCAATCACTCTTTTTTCTGTATGTAAGAGGATATCTTTTTGTTGATAGTGTCAGAAGATTACTTTTTCACCTCTTTCTATATTTCCACTATCTGGTTGCATATCACCTGTGAGTATCTGTACAAATGTCGATTTTCAGACTCAGTTTTTTCCAATAATACCAACACGTTCTCACTCTTTAAAATCATGAGAAAAATCTTTGATAATACATTTCGTATCAAAAGTTTTTTTGAGATGGTGAATTTTTATGATCTTTGATCATAATCTTCTGTCTCATACTCACATAATAAGTTTGGCCGCAGCTTGTTTATGATTAGATTTTTCTTGCTGAAAACTATCATCAAGTTCGTGAAACTTTTTTTCTCTATCAACTGATTTTGTTCATCTTCATCTAGGAGCTTTGCGTACCCATGCAAGTTCTTGTTTCCATAACTGTTTCATATGATGTAACTCTCTTTGTTCTAACTCTTGGCGTTCTGCTTTTTTGACAAGATAGTCTTCATAGTTACCTGTATACTGATAGATTTTTCATTTATACAACTCATAGATATCAGTACAGATACTATCAAGAAAATAACGATCATGTGTTACCATAAGCAATGTGAGTTGTGATTGGAGGAGAAATTTTTCTAGCCACTCGATCATTTCAACATCAAGATGGTTTGTCGGTTCATCAAGAATCAACATATCAGGTTCATCAATCAGTGCTTTTGCAAGCGCAACACGTTTGGCTTCACCTCATGAAAGAGATCACATAGTTTTTTGTAAGTGTGGTGTGAGCTGTAATTTTGCAATAATAGTTTTAACCTTGGTTTCGTACTCCCATGCATTTTGCTGTTCTATTTCAGCAAGCACTTCTTGCATAGCATGATCATCTGTATGTGGATCAAGAATCATGTTTTCATAACGCTTAATAAGCTGTCACAAAGGGTGATCGTGATGAAAAAGAGCTTCCATCACAACCATAGATGGATCTATTGTTGTCGTTTGATCAAGAAATCATAGACGTATTCATTTGTGTATTACTACCTCTCATATACTTGGTTCTAGTCATCATATAATGATCTTGAGGAGTGTTGATTTTCCCATTCCATTTTGCGCAACCAGTGCAACCTTTTGTCATTTACTAATAGAAAAATCGACACCAGCAAGAAGCGGTTTATCAGTAAATGATTTGTGAATATTTTTTATCTGAAGGTATTGCATAATGCTATCCATGATAGTGTTGTGTGGTGCCACTACAAGAGATAATTGGTCAAAAATATTCTATATAAAAATCTCTAGTAGCTCTTTTATAAATCTATATACTGTATAAATATATTGATAAAATATTTTTATATTGCGATATTCTATATGAAACTACCACGCCTTACTAAATCCCTTTTTGTAGAATTTGTGACTAATCCGCATGTTGCACGACGACATATACATAACAAACAAGTGTATACGCAAATCTTGGAAATTTTGTATGGTAGTATGGATGGTTTGGCTGTCT
>CAXYYI010000154.1:0-2351 GCA_964293055.1 uncultured bacterium
TGTTCAGTATCCATGTCCTGCAACAACCAATATCTATGAATCTAATTTCTTATCAGTTGTATCTAACAATACGAACTGGACATGATGATGAGCATGAGTTAGCTATTTAACATTATCATGATCATGTAGTGTTTTCCCCCAATATGATCTACAAATTACAAAAATATTGATGCCTTTGGCATCAAATTACTTAGATAGTTGATATGTTCATGTGTGATCACCGTTACAGTTTTCTATAACAGCTACGGTATATAATAATACATGATATAATATTGCTCTTTATGATTATCTTCCTCTTGGATTATAATATATTTCATCAACGACTAGACCATGAATGAATGACCCAAGAACACAAATATGGTCTCTTGGTAGAGTAACTTCATGATAGACACATACATTATTGATTGATACTATATTGCAAGTGACATGAAATATTATAAATACTACTACTGGAAGTTTTTCATGAGTAGATATTGTATTGAGTAATAATCAAGCAGCTATATCTTTCACATGAGTTGAAAGAGATGCATCAATTACGATTACACAATCTACATGAAACTTTGTGTCGTGAGATAGTATTTCATATGTTGTTAACTATCTCTATACTGGTTCAATATCTATGACATGAAGTATTTTTCTTAGCATCCCATCAAATGTTGTATTGCAAAGTAGTTCTATCTCATGAGTTGTTACTTCTTCATGAATTTTGCGAACATGACTTGTAATGAATGCATGAATGACATGAACTATAATTCTTACAGGAACTGTTTTCGGTACTTCATGAGATATATTTATGACAACATGATTTATAGGAGATGATGTATATTGTCTGCCACATTATCTAGTTTCATGAGATGCTATCTGATGTTTAGAAACAGATCTATGAAATAATATAGTATATGCAGTAGGTAATGTATTACCAACGACACATGATATATCAGTTATGATTACATGAGTACAACATATTTGGTGAGGTTATCCGTTATCATACACTATTAGTGTAACAAATAATGGTCCAAATACGTGATATAATATCAATCTTGATATACAAAAAACGTGACCTCTACAAATAAATACACCTTCTCTTATGATTTCTACTCTTGGAGTTGGAGATACTTTTTATTATACTCTTACTGGACGAGTTTCAACATGAGTAGCAACATGAACACTGTACTCAATTACAGCCATCAGTAGTTCTTCATGAGTTGATCCATTGCCAACCAATAATACTGCATTATTTTCGGGAACAATTAGTAATTATATTTATGGATTTGCATGATGAGGTGGGTATGAGCCGTCAATCTCAAATAATTCTAATTCGGGAAGTTGAGTAATGAATTCAGGTACTATAAATTCTGAGATAGTTATAATTTCTGAGAAAGATATATTTAATTGAGATATTCAAAATACCTTATGTTATACAAGAAAAGTATGGTGATTTACTGGTAGTGACCTTGCTGGACCATATAATTCTATTCAGGAAGCAGAGTTCCCATCTGCACTGATAATGTTATACTCATATGGATTGACACAATATAATACAATTGCCGCATTTGGTGATGAAAATATATTAACAAGAGAACAAGCAGCAAAAATGTTCTCACAGTTTGCAATTAATATATTATGTAGACAACCAAATCAAGCACAACCAGTCTATAAAGACTATGATACTGCTGATAGTACACTGAAGTCATATATTACTCTTGCATACCAACTTGGACTTATGCATGGTAATCCTCAATCATGATTGTTTAGACCGCAAGATCCAATTACAAAACAGGAATTTACAGCAGTTCTTGTCAGAATGCTTTTAGCGAAATATTTGCCTGAGTCAAATACAGAGAACTGGTCAAGTAATTATGATAATATTGCGCAAAAGCTTAATCTTATTACAAGATGATCCACATATTTTATAAGACATGATGCTGCTCTAATGTTTTTTAGAGCTTATAAAAATCAAAATTACGTGGATACTGATATATGATATGTGTTGCAAAATAAGTAGATAATACTGAAAGCGTAGTCCAGAAGGATCTATGCTTTTTCAAAAACAAAAAGATAGAACGGACAGCACGACCTGAAAGGGAACGCCCAAAAAAACAATCAGAAAACACTTCACAATCAAAGCAATAGGGAATTGAAAATCGAAACAATTGTTAAAAAAATTTAATTAATTCATTATAGTAAGATAATTTTTATCTTTAGGCCTTTCAAAACCAAAAAATATGAGATATTTATCGTTACTGCTGGTTTTCTTGGTATCCCTCACCGGAAATTCGCAAGATTACTTTCCAAAAAATGATGGCGTAAAACAAAGTTTTATAAACTATTACGCGCTAACCAACGCCACA
>CAXYYI010000155.1:0-2332 GCA_964293055.1 uncultured bacterium
CTATTTTCTGATTTACTTGCATCACCTCAATTATTTTCTTGTGTTTTAGATTCTTCAGTTTTTTTATCTATTCCAATTTTTTGTAGTTTTTCATCAATATATTTTCCTATCAGTGTTTCTGTAGAATAAATATAGGTCTTAGATTTGTCATCTGATTGTAAAAGATTTTTAATATCATTTTTTATTGTAGCATCTAATTCACTTTTTTTATTGTTACTCATTATATTTTCTGCTTTGGTAATATATTCTTGATCTATAGAATTTGGATTTTCTGTATCTTTTTTTCCAAATTTATTTTGAAGTACTAGTGCAAAAGAATTAGTAAGTTCTGTAGTATAAATATCTTTGAGAATAAAATCTTCTAGATTTCATGAACGTTCTTCAGGGAGTTTATATTTGTCATATAGTGTTTTATCTTCTTTTGAATCATTTAGATCAATAACACCTCCTGTTTTATCATCAATTTTCTGTAGTTTTCATATTTTTTTACCAGTAGTGCTATCTGTTGTTGTCTGATATACTAAACCATTTTGTAATCTAAAATAGTCCATATTATCTAGCTTCCAATCTTCACTCTTATCTAATTTGAGATAATTATCTTTATTTTCTCCCTTTTGTATTTCTTGGAGATTATTTTTATAATAATTAATTCATGAAGTAATATATGGTCTATTTAGTAGTTTTTTGACTTCATCTTTTTCTAGACCAAATGCTTTTCCAAAAAGTCATGTAATCAGATCTTTAAATGGTCATCCTAAAGAATCCAAAAGTTTTAATATCTCAAAAATCATTCATTCTCCTCATATTTCTTTTAGAGGTAGTTTACCCAATAATGCATCTACTTTATTATTCATCATCATTTCTTTTAAGTTTTTTGCATCTTGAGATTTCGGATCAGATGGTAGATCTTCAGCTAATGTACTTAATTTTTTCATAAGTTCCGGAATATTGTTTTCTATTTTTTCTTCAGTAAATGTTTGCGGTATATTATTTGTATCAAATGGTGTTTCTTTTGTGCTTGTAAAAATTGCATGTACTATGTTTTTAGTTCCACCATAGGTATCAAAAGATTTAAACGCATGGGTAAATGCTGGTGGTACAACATCCAATACTGCTTGTTTTGTTTTATCTCATGTTTTCCCACTCAATCCAAGTCATACTTTTTCCCACCATGTTTTGTCTTTAGTAATTGATTCTTTTTTAGTTTCTTTACTCGTCATATCAAAACCTCACTCTTTAATTTTATCTTGTAAGTAACGATTAAAATTATTTTGGAAATTTTTTAAAGCATCCCATGTTAAGTCCAATCATGACAATATATTTGTGCTATTTTTGATGTTTTGTAATCATCAATTTTTTAATGTATTTTTCATATTAAGCAAAAGTGATACTTTTTCTTCAAGTAACTTTTCTTTATTATTTTTGAAATTTCCTATTTTATTTTCATATTTTCCAAGAATTTCTTCTAAGAGAACAAAAGTAATATTGTCAGATCTTTCTTTAGTGATTTCTTTAAGTAATTGTTCTTGTACAGCTTCTCATGTTGTTGTTAATTTACCATTTTCTGATAAAAATGGATCTTGTAGTAGTTTTTTAGAAATCGTATTAATTAATTCATTTTTAATAACTTCACTAGATTGTTCAAAAACAACTCCAAACGATGTATTTTCTTTTTCAAGAAGAGTATTTATTCAAGTACTATTTGGATCTTTATTTATTCTTGCTCATGTGCTATTTATATTTTTTTCTAGTCCTGTAAGAATTGTCTCTAGATCTGAAGGTTTGGTTCAAAATCACTTTGTCAGAGGATTTTCATCTGGATTATTTTCTGTGCTAGGTGTTTTTTGTGAAAATGCATCTATAGATTTTTGTACTTTAGCCATTGCTGCTTCATATTTTTTTTGATTGTTTCCATCACTAAGAAAATCAGCAACGTCTTTTGTTGTAATTTTAGAAAGGGTAGCAGCAATATCTTTTGCTTCTGTCTCATCTATAATATTGTCTTTTTCATGTGCGACGTCTATTTTTTTGACGATTTCTTCAGTTTTATTTATTTCTGACATGATGATTATAGATTAAGTAAAAGATTTTCTACTTCTTGTTGCTCGGCTATACTTTCTTCTAATTCTTTTTCTTTCATATTTTCGAGAAGATTAGCTGCTTTTAGCATACGATCTTGTGTTTCTTTGTTTTTTACAAACACTGCCATTTGTCTAAATAGTTCTACAAGAGCATTTATTGCTTCATTATCAAGAGCTCACAATACCAAAAATTTTTTGAGGTCTTTTGCAAGGGCTCGCTTATCTTGTATTTTTTCTAAAATACTGAGAAC
>CAXYYI010000156.1:0-2329 GCA_964293055.1 uncultured bacterium
TCGAATACAAACCATCCGTGAGCAAAACTTCTCAATGCTAATTATTCTGCACCTGATATTGTCTGATTAGATAATTGGATCAATGGTGGTAACTATACTTCATTACAACAGCTAAAAGGCAAGGTAGTGATTATAGATTTCTGGACCTATAGTTGTATTAATTGTATTAGGACATTGGATGCACTCAAATCATGGCATCAGAAATATGCAGATAAAAGATTGGTGATTGTCTGAGTACATGCACCAGAGTTTCAATTTGAAAAAGATATAGAAAACGTCCAAAAAGCAGTAAAAGAGTATGGTTTAGACTATCCAGTGGTGCAAGATAATAACTTCCAGACACGAAGAAATTATAATAATCGTTACTGGCCAGCAAAATATATTATTGATAAAGAGTGAAATATCAGATATACTCATTTTGGTGAAGGAGCATATGAAGAGACAGAACAAGTGATTCAGTACTTATTGTGAGAAACTGCTGTATGAATACAGACTAATAGTAAAGAAGATGATCGTTCAAACTATGTACCTATGCAAACACCTGAAACATATCTTGGTACAGCAAGAAGAACCACACAATATACTGATAGTAAAACAGATGCCATCAATGCACGATGGACTATCTGAAAACGAAATGCAGACGATGAAAAAATAACTGCTACAACCGCTTGATCTATCACCATAAATGCGTATGCATCAGAAGTGAATTTGGTACTTTGAGGATGAACAGAACAAGACCCATTGAAAGCACAAGTGTTTGTTGATTGAGTACTTGCAAAAACATTGATGATATGATCATATACACTATATGAGTTATACAAAAATGATACACATGGTATGCATACAGTAGAAGTTCGTTTTGATACTCCATGAGTTGAAGCATATGCGTATACATTTGGCTAATATAATATGGTTTTATAATATCTCCTATATTCTATTTTATCTTTTTTTTTATTAGTATGCAGAGTAAAAATACTATTACATGGATTGCAAAAATTATAGCAGCAGCGATTATGATGCAAACATTATTTTTCAAGTTTACTGCAGCATCAGAAGCAGTAGCACTATTTACAAAACTGTGAATGGAACCTGCATGAAGAATTGGTATAGGTGTCTTGGAACTAGTAGCATGATTGTTGTTGCTCTTTGGAGGAAAATATTCGTGACTGTGAGCTATGCTTGGAGCTGGTCTGATGGTTGGTGCATTGTATTTTCATCTTACTATTTTATGAATAGACCAACTTTTCTGGATGGCAATTATAGTATTGATTGCATGTGTACGAATTATGTATAGTACAGGTATATGCGGACATATGAAAAGATTACTAAAAATATAATTTTATATTATAAAATATGATAATGACACATAATTTTATTCCAGTCACACCTCTTACTGAAGAAGAAAAAAGAGTGATTTTAAATAAAGGTACAGAAAGAGCATTTACAGGGGAGTATCGAAACACGAAAGAACCATGAATGTACTATTGTCGTCAATGTGGAAGTGCATTATATGATGCTCATGATAAATTTGATAGTGGCTGTGGTTGGCCAAGTTTTGATGATGCAATACCTGGTGCAATTGCACGAGTAGATGATGCAGATGGAATACGTACTGGAATTACATGTGCTAACTGTCATGGTCACCTGTGACATGTATTTATTGGAGAACAATTGACAGAAAAAAATACTCGTCACTGTGTCAATTCTCTATCTATGAAATTTATACCAGCAATCAAAAATGATCTGCAACAGTATGAAAAAACTACATTTGGATGATGATGTTTTTGGTGTATTGAAGCAGGAATTCAAAGATTGAAATGAGTAATACAAGTTCAATCTTGATATAGTGGTGGTAAGAGAAAATTTCCAACATATGAACATATTTGTACATGATGTACTGGTCATATAGAAGTAGTACAAGTGACATTTGATCCTACTATTATTTCTTATGAGTTACTACTTAAAGTATTCTTTGCATTGCATGATCCTACATCTGTTGATAAACAATGAGCAGATGCATGAGAACAATATAGGTCTGTGATTTTTTATCATAATGAGGAACAAAAAGAGATTGTGGAAAAAGTGATCCAAGGTCTTGTAGCTGAAAAAATATATGATATGCCTATTGTGACAGAAGTTCGTCCGCTAGAAGCATTTTGGGTTGCAGAATGATACCACCAAAACTACTATAATCAACATGAAAATAAACCATATTGTCAGTTGGTGATTAATCCAAAATTAGCAAAATTGAGAAAAGAATGGCAACATCTTTTGGAGGAATAGATACTAGTTTTGCATAAGCAGTAATGTTCTACTTCATAATTTTTGT
>CAXYYI010000157.1:0-2295 GCA_964293055.1 uncultured bacterium
CGACGATAGTACGGCCGATGCACCTATGGTGCAATATATAATACTACTCTTGTTCTGTTTTACTTTCAGTATCTTTTTTTCCTTTTGATGATTTTTTCATTTCATCGATACCACCTTTGATAAAATCTTTAAACTTTCAGAGTACGCTCTTCCCTTTTGGTGTCATAGAAGCTCCAGCAACTCATAAGATTGTTGTCCCCAAGATAGCACCGATAAGTATTTTATTGATATTTTTTTCAATTTTTGGCATAGTATTTCTAACTCGATAAAAGAATAAATCGAAGAAGATATAAATCATATTTCTTACACTCTCTTATATAGACAAATACATATCATATTACAAGAGTGTTATTGATAGATATATACTTTTTTTTTGATTTTGCAAGTATATTATAGCACTAAAACAAATAAAGTGCTACATAATATAGATTGTATATATTTTTTATGCTATTAATTATATTTTTTGTTTTGTAATTTCACTCACAATCACTATATAAAACCTATGAATCAGCAATCACATGACACAAATCTTTTTCAAGATGAGCCTCTCAAAACCAAACTTATCCGTAATGGGTTTTGGTTGTACTTTTTTGGATTTATTTGAGCACCTGCAGGATATTTAATTAAAATACTGATTGCATGAGAGTTATCAGTATCAGATATTGGTGTTTTTTATAGTATTATTGGGTTTATTGGTATTATTAGTGCTTATAATGATCTTGGTCTTACTGAAGCATTGCAGTACTATCTTCCTCACTATTTTATTGACAAAGAATATGGCAAAGCAAAAACTATTATAGTATTTACATGGTTGGTACAATTTTTAAGTATTATTATTATTTGTTGAGTATTATGGTTTTGATCAGACTGGTTAACAATACACTACTTTAAAAGTGATATAGCAGGTATACTGCTTAAATACTTCTGCCTTTACTTTCTTTTCATCAACCTTTATCAAGTACTGCAATCAGTATTTATTGCTACCCAAAAAGTAAAAATATATAGTGCACTAGATGCAGCAAGAATATGGATTATTGTGATTTTGACTGCAGTAAGCATATGGTTCTGACACTTAAGCGTTATTCAATTTACAATACGATGGATTATCGGTCTATTTATAGCAACTATTACAACATGTGCATTTTTCTGGAGACAATTTAAATGGTTGATTGTAGAAACCCCTTTTGTATGGTCTCGGGGGCTTATAAAAAAACAACGATCATACTGATTTCGAGTACTCCTTGGAACATCTGCATGAACTTTATTAGGACAAGTAAACCAGCAATTAGCATTATACTGGTTTGGTCCAGAAGCAGCATGACAATGGGCATACTATCTATCATTTCTAACTATTATTAGCGTCATTGTGTGACCTATTATTAGTTATCTTTTCCCTCTTTTAAATGAACTGTATAAAAAGTGAGAAAACAATAAAATCACATATCTGTATAAATTATTATTTTGAGGGACTATAGTATTTGGTATTATATGATGACTATTAGCCTACTTTTTTGCTGAGCCATTAGCAGTTTTTCTCTATTGAGAACAATTTAGACAAGCTGGTACTTTATTTCGTTATTTTGCACCATTCGTTTTTACAGTACCATTGTCTGGTATTTTATTTCAAGATATTGCAAGTCGCGGTATGGTGAAACAAAGAGTATTTGCAATTACACTATGATTATGTATCAATATTCTCATTAGTTGGCTTCTTGCTCGTTCACTACTTTTAGAATGAATTATTTATGGACAAGTTGCAGGGAATATCGTTCTTATTATAGCATGATTATGGTGGTGGAAAAAGAAATAATAATAGTATTTGCTTATTTATATGTTTTATGGCTACAATTTTATTAACAGGAACTATAGCTCCTTCTCCAAAGTTAGCAGACCTTAAAGTAACAGATATTGAAATTCGTTATCATCAATACATACACAATATAATTTATTATCTTGGTGTAGATGGTATAGACAATGTAATTTTTTCTGAAAATTCTTGATATACTATTAAAGATAAATGACTTCTTTTACAGGTTGCAAAGTATTATTGAAAAAAATTAGAAATTATACAGTTTCAATGATATATTGATGGTATTATTGCATACTGAAGATGATATGGTGAGCAAGAAATTCTTGAATATACGCTAAAAAACTCTCATATTCTATCACAATCAAAACATTTTTTCAAAGTCACATGAAGGTATCTCATACACAATCTTTCAGAAGTTATACAAGCATGTAACAGATTACAACCTCAAAACTTTTTTGTTGTTATGTCTCCATGGGAAAGACGCT
>CAXYYI010000158.1:0-2294 GCA_964293055.1 uncultured bacterium
CACAACAGGTGTAACTGGAACTGTGTTTGTGTGGTTAGACTTTTGTCCATGATTACCATGGTTTGTGTTGCTGTGAGCACTACCAGAACCTTGTTTTGGATCATTGTTCCCATGTGATTTTGTTTGTCATGGTTTTGCAACTCATTTAGAAAATGATGGTGTATTCGATGAAAATTTATGAAATGTTTTTCCACGTGTTTCAGACTCCTTTCTTTCAAAAGATTGTGGAGCTTTAGACTCTTTTTTCGCAACTTTCGGTTGTTCTGGTGCAGAAGATATAACTCTTGCATTTCAGTATGTAGAAACATGTTTTGGTTCTTCTGCAACAACTTCTACAGGAGAGACTTTTGTGAAAATTTCATCTGCTTCATCTTCTTCCTCTGGTTCTTCATCTTTCGGCCCAAAACCTAGGCCAGAAAGAAAGTCATCACCAAAAGATACTTCTTCTGCTTTGAAAACTTTATTTTCGTCTTTTGTATCATCTTTACTTGCTCATTTTGTCATATTTTTCTTTCCACTTTTCAAAGTAGGTTCAAGTTGTGCTCGTTCTTCGTCTTTGATTTGAACACTTCTACTAGAAAGAGCTTTTCCTGTAATGGTTTTGTAGGCATCAGATAGTATCTCTCTATCTATTTTGTATTGGGTAAGAATATCACTAATTTTCGGCATATATTTTTGCAAATACTAAAAAATCTGTCAACCTCCTATATATAAGGTTACAATCACTGAATACAATAGAAAAACGCTATTCTTTAGTAATAATATCTTTTTTAGCAAGGTAATTTATATATCATTTTGCAAAAACTGTCCAAATTGTGCTATGTTTTAGGTGAATCAGTATTGTTCAAAGTCATTTATGCAGATCTGTGAGGCAGTTGTATCGTATTGCATGATATGATAGTGGTTTGTGTATGAGGGTGTTTGTTTTACTTGCAAGATATGAAAATAAATCTTGTGATTGTGATTGTGATAATTTTATAGCATAATTATGTAATGGCTCTTTTCGTATATCTTTCCTTAATCATAAGAGATCTTTTGATGTTCATCGTATATAGATAATATCATACATGTTTGGAATAATACCTTTCCATAGACTATAATTATCTCATTGTGGGCGTCTTGCTTCTATAGACAGGACAATCTCATCATACCTATTTTTTGCTGGATCTTTGATTGTAAACCCAAGCATATAGTGTGCATATATATTTTTATATCAAAATAATGACTGATAGAGTGTACATCCTATGATATGATCAAGCTTTATGTCCATCGTCAAAAAGTGCTGCTTCGCAGCATGTTCTGTCTCCCATGTAAAATCTCTCACATTCTCAATTGTATATATTCCTTGATAGTGTGAGATTGTGGGTAATATCTCTTGACCAATATGTCGTTTTGCTTGCATGTTGTATATATAGAGATGTGGAAAAGATATGCAAGAGAGAGAAATGATCAAAAATCCCTTTTTCATTGATTATCAGAAATGTATTCCTATACTTATTAGTATGATAAAAATAGCAAATATATGAGTATTGGATAGACATATTGAGTTGATGAAAGATCTCCTGAAAAAGGATGTTTTTGTTGTTGGTGGATCTGTGCGTGATGTTTTGTTGGGCATGGAGGAAAACCCAAGTGATGTGGATATGACATGTGCGATTGATCCACAAGATGTTTTTTCTGTATTACAAAACTATAAACATGAAAATGTTGTGTGATTGTTTCGTACAGAAAAATTTGGTACTGCAACATTGATTGTGCAAGATAATAAGGATGAACAATGAGAATCAAATATAGTAAATCAATCACAAAACTATAGCTATGAAATTACGCCATTTCGTGAAGAGGGTTGATATACAGATCGTAGGCATCCGACAGAAGTAATATGGTCTAATTCACTCTTGGCAGACGCTGGGCGTAGAGACTTTACAATAAATGCTTTGTACTATACAAGTATTGTAAATCCAAATAATAGTGATAACGATGCTGTGAGTGAATCTCACACTACAAATGCTTCTCCAAAAATAGCACCGATAGGTGCTACATTTCAGGTAGATACTGACCAACTTATTGGCCAACTGACAAAACAAGGGTGGTCATACATCCCGTGAGCTCAATTGTTAATAATACAAGATCAAAATCTTGTAGAAACTCTGTTTCTGCAAGGTGTGTTTTCTCATACAGCATATATGTCATGGGCTGAAATGATGCAGATTCCATATGCTGCGCAGTCACAAACTATGCGTTTTTTGATTGATCCTATGCAGGGGATGCAGGATGCAATTTTGCAAAAACTT
>CAXYYI010000159.1:0-2261 GCA_964293055.1 uncultured bacterium
AGAGTTTTTCATTCAGTAAACATGTCGCATATCGACGTCGTTTTCTCACGATCATAATAGTATATGAGCATCATTATCATATGTCATGAGATGTAATATTTTGTGTATTTCTTTAGCAGAATACTCAGTGTTTTTTATTATTTTATTTCTTTCGCAAAGTGTATGGATAAGTGAAGGTAAATTGTAAATGATATATCATAAAAAAAGAATCATAAAAGATTTTTTTATGATTTTGTTATTGTTCGTAATCGTGTTTTTGTCTTGAGAAAAAGGTGTGTTTTTAAGTTTCATTATAAGTATTTGTAATCGTAAGGCTTCTAGTATATATGAAATACAGAATAATGCAAATGATACTCTTTAAAGAGATATTATTGTTAACTTATCTTGCTTTTCTTATTCATTTCCCTACAACATATAGGTTATAGAGCTGACTATATAACACTATGGCGATGATCCCGTCGTTCAACGGATAGGACACAGTTTTGCGAAGACTGTAATTTGGGTTCGATTCCCAACGGGGTCGCCACTTAATACATAAAGATATATTTTTCTTTATTTCCTGCACTACGTATGTATTCAGAACTTTGTGAGAAGCTTTTTGAACAAAATGCAAACAACTATATGGCTGTTTTTAACGAGCTAGATAAGCATTTTGATACACTAGTAGGAGGTGAAAAATTTATGCCGTATAATGAAAAAATTAAAGCTATAGCACAATGAACAACAAACGTTGCATTGTTTGTAAAAAAATATGAAGCAAAACTAAAATATTTTTGAGAGTTAAGAAATCATATAGCGCATGGATTTAAGTTGGATGGAAAACACTATGCTATCCCAAGTTACCATGCAGTTGATGAACTAAGAAAAGTCACTGATGCAATTGTGAAACCAGTGACATGTGGAGGAGTTTTTGCAAAAACTGTCTATACATGTCTAACAACAGATACGCTTCAAGAAGTTATGCAATCTATGAAAAACTTTAACTATACGCATGTTCCAGTCTACAATGAACATCATGTGTTTCAATGAGTTCTGACACAATCAACAATTTGTGAGTGGTTACCATTACATCTACAAGAGTGAAAAGTAGCTTTAGAGCAAGTTACTATTGCAGATATAGATTTGACTTTATGAAGCGAAAGATATGCACTTGTTGAACAAGATAAACCATTATTCTCATTGCCTGCTATGTTTGAAACAACATGACTTAATCAAAAAAGGCTCTGAGTTCTTTTGATGACAGAGCATTGAGATATTGCAGAACCGTTGACAGGTATTATTACAACGTTTGATCTTCCTATGATTACAGAGTATAATTTTATTGATAAAATAGCATAATACACATGGATCTTCAAGCTATCCAAGCAAAATTTGCACAAGTGACATCACTGTCTCAGCTCGAAGAGCTGTATGACTCATACTGTGGAAAACAAGGTGAGCTTTCTCAAGCTAACAAAGCTCTTGCTGCACTTTCTCCTGAAGAAAAGAAAATTGAAGGACAAAAAATTCAACAAGTGAGACAGTGAGTACAAGAAGCATATGAAGCAAAAAAAGTATGACTACAAGAAGCTGCATACGCTGACGCTATGCAGAAAGATGCTGTCGATTTTTCATTAGATTATGATGCGACAGATATAGGGCATATGCACTTGTTACAACAAGAAAGAAGACGTGTTGAAGAGATTTTTGCGTCTATGGGATTTGCAATTCATTATGGACATGATGTAGTGACAAAATACGAAAATTTCTACTCAGTAAATATTCCAGCAACACATCCGGCTACAGAAATGCATGATACACTTTTCTTGTATCAACAAGATAACAAAGGCGATAATTTGATCTTGAGAACACACACATCTGCTATGCAAAACAATTTGATCAAGCAGTTTGGTGTCCCAATGAGAACAATCATCCCTGGAAAAGTCTATAGAAACGAAAATTTGGACGCTTCACATGACAATGTGTTCTGGCAATTAGAAGGTATGGTAATTGATAAATGAGTGTCTATTGCTCACTTCAAAAATATTATGTCGCAATTCTTGACTGCAATTTTTGAAAAAGAAACAACGATGCGTATGAGACCTGCATACTTCCCATTTGTAGAACCAGGTTTTGAGATCGATGCAAGTTGTCCAATCTGTGATCAAAAATGATGTAGCCTGTGTAAAAAAACAGGCCGAATTGAACTCCTTGGAGCTGGTATGATCCACCCAGAAGTTTTGACACAAGCAGGTGTTGATCCAAATGAATATAGCGGTTTC
>CAXYYI010000160.1:0-2246 GCA_964293055.1 uncultured bacterium
AATTGGTGAAAAATATGCAATTCACTGTCTTGTTAGTGTTGTAAAAATTCATTTTTTTACAAGCTCTTTGAGGATAGAGTAGACGGTTACTCTATTTTCTGCTGCATGTCTTGCTATGGTACTTCATGGAGCTGAACCTAAAGCAAGACCAGCCATATATACCTTGGCTTCCTTCTCACTGAGACCATATTGTTGGAGTGTTTCTATAAGCATGAATATATATTACTATGTAATTAGTTACTAGTATATCTATATTTTAAAATGATGCAAATTTCGCCCCTGTTGTATACCTTCTACAACATAAATATCATCTATAATGTTGACTTATTTATTTTTATGTGTATTATGATGATGTTCTCGAGGACAAACAAATCGTAACTAATCATTTAAATTTTAATATCATGAGCAATCAAAAAACAAAAACATTAAAGCAAATCGCTACTAGTATTTCAACTATTATTTCTAAATTGAGAAATGAGAGAAAAATATTTTGGAAAAGTTTAGATCCTTTAAAAACATCTATTGCTGAAGTAAAAAATAAAACACTTCCACTAAAAGATGAAATTACTATAGCGCAGAAGGAAATAAAAAAGCTACCTGATCCTAAAACATCTAAAAAAGAGATTGATGTAAAAGTCTTGGAGAAAAGAACAAATCTCCTTGCTGAAATTGCGGCAAAAAAAGCAATTATTAAAGATATACTAAAGGAACAAACCCCATTTAAAGAAGAAATTAAACAGAAGGAAGAAGGATTTAAAGGAGAGTTTAAAGTATTACTGAAAGAATTGTGTCAGGAACATGGGATCACTGAAAAAGCTGTTCGTAGGGTAGCTGGTTGGCAAAATGACGATCAAATTGTACAACAAACCGGTGATCCTGTAGAGTAATTGTTTTATACCCTCTCGCTCTAGAGGTATTGGCGCTCGCCATGACCACTATGTTTTGTCCCCATTTGTCATGAATATCATACGATGATATATAACAAAAGGGGAGCCTAGAGGGAGCAGAACCTCACATGTTATTCACAATCAAAAATCAAAACCGTGGACAGGGAGAAAATACTGAACATCATTGTTATGAAATTATCTGATTATGTGACTATTGTTGCTATCTCTACTATTACTATGGTGGTTGTTATAGCCATCATTATAGTGGTTTGGGGACAAATCGATGGCTATCTAGCAAATCGTAAACAAAAGAGAGAAGAGCATGATAATCATATAGATGATCCTCATGATGTGATGAAGTATTCTCAGAAAAGAGTGGCATATTTTCACTGTGACTTTGAGAGATGGGGTCGCACTTATTGGACTCTTTATAGTTGCCCTATTATTGAGATGGATGTTGATGAGAAGGATCATATTTTTGCAATTGACAACGATGGATTGAGAGAGGCAATGAAAAAAATCACATTAGGATGTTTTACTGAAAAGGCATGGTCGAATATTTATGATACATATTATGATGACTCAGAAGGTAACTATCCTCGTATAACAGGGCACGCTATCTTTCCTATTTTTATGAAAGATGGTTGTGAGTATGTAGATTATACAGCAATATCTGAAAAAATTCCTTGCTGGGATGAAATTAAAGATTTGTTGTATATAAGCTTCCCGAAATGGAAATATAAAAGACTAGATTTTGATACTAATACTGTAAGAGAAATATTGGCAGTATATAACTCTATTTTTGGTCCAGCGCCATATAGATCAGCTATACCTCAGTATGTTTTATTACAAGATGTAGAAACTCTTTGTCGTGTATATTATGCATATCGCTTTGGAATTTGGGCGTGATTTGTTGTAAATCAAAATAATGGTATCATTCTTGAAGTACAGTAAAGAATACCAGTAAGTTTTGATAAAAGCCACAGGTTTATCCTGAGGCTTCTGTTATGAGATGTGTATCTCATCTGATGAGTCCAAAAGGACGAAACAGGGAATTTAATTTTTAATACAATATCCTATGATTAATGTTAAGAAAAATATATGAAAAAATAAAGTAGAAAGAACACTGCCGATTCACGATTATATGACATTAGAAGCAATAGGGAGGAGAAATGCAAAAGCTAGATATATAAAAAAAATTAGAAAGAGTGAAAAAGATATTGTTGAGATGATGACGAATACATATAATTGTGAAGTAGATAGTCAGTATCAATGTTTTGATTACTTTGAACACAAATACATTGATGTGAAAGAGTCAATGACATATAGATTATTTAAAGAGTGATATAGTATAAAAGA
>CAXYYI010000161.1:0-2228 GCA_964293055.1 uncultured bacterium
TTTTGTCAATAGAATGTTGACAAAAAATAATTAATAGATATAAAAAATTAAATTAAAAAAACACCAAGAAAAATATTCTTGGTGTTGTGTTAATACCTCTAAATAACTAGAGTTCAACAGGCTTATTTGCTTGCTCAACTTCTTCTTTTGTCATTTCACCAGCCAGACCACTAAAAAAAATAGCTTGTCCATTATCAATTGTATAAAACAATGGTTTTGGTGCTGACCATTTTTGAGTATCTGTTAATTTTTCATGACTCAAGAGGGTTTCATTAAATTCAAACGCATCTTGCTGAATTAATGTATGAATAGGATATCTTAATCCTACAGACACCAATTTTTCGACAGCATAAGGGCTTATATTATGAAATATAATATTACAAGAATTAGCATTATAACTTTTTTGTACCTTACTTTGGAAGTTAGGAAAAGCCATAATTCTAAGAACATTTGATGTATATGTTTGAGTTTCATATGTTTTTTTCTTCGGTAATTTCAATAACAACCTTATAATGAGAAATAAACACACATATAACATAACATGACTTAGAGATTTACAAATTCTATATAATGCACTATATCCCCATCCTAAACTAGGATTACGTAAATCATACGGATATGATGTTGCTTGAATCATAGCTTTCTCAAGCATTACACGATGTGTTTCTGCATCATTAGTAACACTATCAATCTTTTTCTGATACTTTTGCTCTATTAAAGATATTTGTTGTTGTGATTTTTTTTCAAAAACAACTCTATCATCTTGTGCTTTTTGGAGAATTTTTCCTGCAGCTTTTTGAGCTTTTTCTAAAGTTTGTTTTGCAATGCTACGCTCGAGTTTAATTTGATCGCTTGATTTTCTAGTAGGATGAGTTTGAGAATTATTATACTTTTGAAACTCTTTTTGGGCAGGTTCTAAAATAGCAACAGCATCTTTCTTAGCCTTTATACTCAAACTATCAAATTTTACATGTAGTTGTTTTTGTAGTGGCTCTATAATCTTTTCTGCTTCTTGTTGATATATTGCAATTAATGAATCTTTATTAGCAGCGATCGCATCATAATGTTTTTGTAAAGAATCATTATGTTTTGCAGCTCGTTGACTTTTATCCCATGCAACAATATCAATTTTAAGAGGGCCAGCTGGATAACGAAGTGCCTTGTTTGAAGGATCTTTCTTCCAACTACCACTCTGTACAATTTTTTGAGCATGTAGTAATTGTGCATTTTCTGCATCTTCTTTTGCAATACTTGGTTTCACCAATATAGCAAGAAAATACAGTACTATTGCACCAACTAACCATAACACATTCGCCATATTCCAATTCATACTACGCAGTCTTGTTCCTAAAGTATTGTCTTTTCTTTTTTTCATCAAAGATGAAAATGAAGAATCACAAGCTACAGAACCAGTTGTAGATGTTTTAGTATTTGCGGTATTGATAGATATATTTTGCAAATTATATAAATTATATTTTGCTCTAATATTTTCTACCTCTGTTTCAGACACTGCGATAGCATCCATTATTCCTGTTTTACCAGCAAAAGAAGTTGAGGCATCCTTACCTTCAAACGTTTGCTGTAAAACTTTTTTTGAGATAACATTTGTTTGTGCTTCCATATATAATATATTTATTTTTATGTTAATGAACAACTTTTTTATATTATATATTATTAAGAATAAGAGTCAATAGATTGTATTGAAATCATATATATAATTCTTATACTATAAAAAATAACAAAAATTTAATTTTATGAAACATCTTATAGTATTATGCATGACAACTCTCTTGATGATAGGTTGTGTACAAAAAAATCCAGAAACTACTGAAACAACCAAACCTCAAATCACAAAAAAACAAAAGAGTAATGTCGTCACTGACAGTACTACAAAAATTGAAATCCTATTAGATAAAGGTGGGACTATAATATGTGAGTCGAATGAAAATATCAGTTGTGTAAAAAACAAAAAATATCTCGACAAAATCACAGTCTATAGAATCACTTCAAATAATGATAGTGATCGTTCAACAAATTGGATTATAGATACAAAGTATCCGTTAACAAAAATTGATACAACACTATTGTTTTGTGGTGAATATGGGTTAAGAAAATTAGAATATCGTCAGGGTTATATATCTGCGATATATCAATAAATTACACATCATAATGCTCTATAATATAGAGCATTTTTTTATTATTAGATTTTAAAACAAAAAAAACACTCT
>CAXYYI010000162.1:0-2217 GCA_964293055.1 uncultured bacterium
TCTATAATCTAAATAAAGAACAAGTCATTCAAAGCGTACCAGCACAAAATCCAACATTCACATACAAGTTCCCAGACAACGATCAATATGTCATCAGACTTGTTTACACAACTCTTGAAAAGAAAAAAGGATTCTGTGAGTCACAAACAATAAATGCAAATAGCGCTAACTACTCTATCAATACAACATTGTTTGTCAAAAAACCAACAGCATCACAATATCAAAAAGCTGATAGTAAAACCTTTGTCTCTATCACAAAAGATAAAAGTGATAAAGAAATAGGACTTGTTGCAACAGAAGCGCCATTTGATATACAAGTACGTCTCGACAGCATTGCTCCAGATCTCCCAAAAGACGCATCTATAACAGTTCTTCTTGATGATCAAGCACTCGAAGCTGTAAAATCAAATTTATTCACTGCTCGTGTATATGGACCAAAACCACAAACACTCAAAATATTTATTGATGATGGTAAGTGAAATACTGCAGAAAAAACATGGGCGATTACATTTAATCAAGATCCATTAAGAGAGAAACTGGCAGCAGATAAAGTCACTGGACCAGATCCATTGACTGTACAATTCGATGGGCCTGCTATCACTGCTACTGAGCCAACTGATGAAATTGTCTACTTCTCATGGGATTTTGGAAATGGTAAGACAGCGAAAAATGTCTCACAAGCAAAAATATCACATACGTATTCATTCAATACTGCATCTGGTGCAGGTGTCTTCTACCCAAGTGTCTCTGTCCAAACGAAACAAGGACACACGGCAATATTTAAATTAGAAACACCTATCTCAGTCAGTAGAAAAGCAACCAATGTTTCTATCTCAGTACCATCACACCCAACACAAGTTGCCAATGTCTGAGACTCAATCTCGTTCACAATGCAAACCGACTGATATGTCACAAGCACAACATGGGATTTTGGTGATGGATCTAATCAACAAGAGTGTGAATACAGATCGTGTGCCGACACAAAACACACATTCACAACTCCATGAACTTACACCATCAGAGTCACAGCAACATACCAATGACTCCCATCAGCCACAACAACAATCATTGTGAAGGTAGAGTATAAATATTATAAATTATAAAGAAAAACACACCAGTTGGTGTGTTTTTTTAGGTAAGATTTAACACTTTTGAAAAAGATCATCTATATCATCAATATTATCATATTGTTTATCATACATATCTTTTCGCACATCATCATCATAATCTGATGCGAGTTCTTCTAAGTATTGATCTTCAAGTTTTTGTTTATCTATATCATCCATTAGATTATTTTTATACGTATCTGTGAGAAATCAGTTTGCATCAATTTCATCAATCATATCCTCTACTATATCATTTAATTTTCAGTATAATAATTTTTCATTTAGATATAGAAGTTGATTTCAGTCCTCATCATAATTAGTTTCCATTATACGGTTTAAATCTATGTCTTGTAATGCATTTTCAATGTTTAATTTTATATAGCCAGCTACTTGTTCTTCTATTTCATCCCTAATATCTTCAACTTCTCCAAACTGTTTATAAAAATATATTAATCTTTTAATTTCTAAATCATCTAATTGATGATATTGTATAAATTTTACTAAATTAGATGTATCAATATTTGTTTTTTTTAATAAAAAATATATTAATATTTCCAAAAGCTCATATAATTTTTCTATCTTAGTAGGTGTAATCATAATATCTTTAATGACTTTTAATATTATTTGTTGTTTCTTTTTATTTTCCAAAAAATAGTACATTAAAGCAATTTTGTAATCATTATGAATTCATGTAGATATTTTATCTCTAAACAATATTTCTTTTATTTTATATATTTCTTTTAAAAGAATAATATTTGATTTTTCCAAGTATCATAAATGATTAATTGATTCAATTGTATCTAATGCAGCATATATATTTTCCAATTTTTGATAGTCATCTTTGTATTTATTTAAGATAAAATCTGTTATAGATGGATTAAAGAGGTCGTAATATATATCATCTAATACTTTATTTCTATTTAAAAAATATTTTACTGCTAATTTTGACATATTTTCAAAACTTTTATCTGTATTTGATTGATTTACTATTCATTCTAATTTATTTATTTTATTATAGGATTTCTTTAGGTCTGCTTCCTTTATTTTTCATCCATTTAGTACTACTAGTAGTACTAAATTACGCAAAAATTCATTACTGTCTATATAAAAG
>CAXYYI010000163.1:0-2193 GCA_964293055.1 uncultured bacterium
TAAAAAACTTTTCTATCAATCATGGTTTAAAAATATTTCCATTAATTTTTGCAAGAACTGTAGTTGTTTTCCCTGACTCATTTTCTTCATATTCTATAAGTTGCAAATATGTATTCTTTCCAACTGTTTTACACGCCATTACCTCAGCAGTACACCAAAATTGGAACTCTCAGAAGAACTCATCAAATGTTGTTTTTACAACTCATAGTACTTGTGATAACGTATATTCCATAGACATTATTCTCAATATTTTTGAGGATTTTTTCTTTTATCCAGTAATTGTACATCAGATTCAGATGCAAAAACTCTATTATCTCTGTAATATTTTGTTTCCTGATTATTCCATGAACTCCTATAAGGATTTTGTTCTGACACTGGCTTTACCCCACTTGTATTTCTATATTTTCCATCTTCTTGAAATACCAAAATAAGTGATGAATATGTCTGTCAGATTACCTTTGCTTTTTTTCATTGGTATATTACTATCTTCCCTTCATATCATACTTCTTTATGAGAGTGTCTTATAATAGGATTCATTGTATATCAATGAAGAAATAAAGATAGAAAAAGTCTCTTATATATCCTTAAATTTATAAATTTCTATACCATTCATAATATTTGTCATTTCACTATCTGCTGCATCACTTGCATGCATAATAAGGATTTTATCATCAAGAGAGATATTTCCTTTAAAGATAATTCTAATAATTTCTTTCCCAATTTTTTTCACATGTTGGTAGTCAAATGAGTTAGAAATTTTATATCATTTTACAGCCCATAATACATTGAGATATTTGTATGTGTCATCAACTTTGGTAAATGCAATAATAGGTATGTTTGGTTTTAGTGTTGAGAGTCTTGAAACAGAATATCAGTTATGTGTAAAACAAATAATAGCTTTGATATTCATTTCTTTTGAAGTTCTATAAGCATTGTAGATTAAGTAGTCTGTAATTTCATTTTCAGTATTGATATGAACATCATGCATACCAAAATTTTTCTCAATACCAACTTGATACTTCAAAATAGCATTGTATAATCCTGTTATATCTTCAATTGGATCTTCACCAAACGCTGTTTCATGTCCAAGCATAAATGCATCAACTCCTGCTTGCAGATACTCTTCGATCGCCTCATATTGCGCTTGATGAGCAACGGCATTTTTCCCTGTTTTGAGTTTTTTTACAAAATGACCAGCCATAATAAATGGTTTTCCAAATTTATTACACATTGCAATCACTTTTTCCTCTGTCAGAGATTTTTTTGTAGTAAGTTCTTCCAATGATCATTTAAGCAGTGATATTCCGTCTGCTGCATTGATCACTTGTTCTAAGTTTTCAACAGCATCTTTCGTCTCAATTTTTGCTATAATTTTCACGTCTTTTCCATTGTGTTGGTAGAGAAAATCTCTTAATTCAAGAATATTATTTTCATTTTTTACATATGAAACAACGAGTATATTTACTCCTACTTGTAGTCATCGCAAAATATCTTTCTTATCTTTTTCTGTAAGAAATGGTAAGTTTGGTTTATATCACTTGAAGAATGCTTTTTTCAATGGTTGAATAGTACCACCTTCTACAACTTTACATTGCAATGTGAGTCCGTCATTCTTTTCAACTTTCAATACAACAGCTGTTTCTTCAAATGTTAATTCTGTACCAGTTGGTACATCATATAAGTCAGTATAATCAATAAATAATTTCCCTTTTTCTTCGTCTTGATATTCAGAGAAATCAATAATGATTTTATCTGATTTTTTCAAAGCCAATGGATTTACATTTTTGCTTCTAATTTCAGCACCTTTTGTTTCTAGCATAATAGTTTTACTATTGTCTAGTTTAAGGATTGTATCAATATATTTTTTATGATGATCTATAAATCCATGCGATAGATTGATACGAAACACATCAACAAAATTGATAACTTTTGATAAGACAGTTTCTTTTGCCAGTGATGGACCTACAGTTGCTATCACTTTCGAGTAATGAAATTGTGACATACAAATATATTACGAGTAAAAAATATATGCTTCAAAGCACTTCCACAAGGATACTACTGATTTTTTTGAAAAAATCAAGGTTTTGAATAAAAAGTGGCTTATTCAAGCCACTTTAAACTAACTATTTTAGGTATTGCTAACTTAGATATGAAATACGAATGATAAAGCCGAGAGAATTTGCAGGGCAAGTG
>CAXYYI010000164.1:0-2193 GCA_964293055.1 uncultured bacterium
CAAATATTATGAGCTCTTTTTGTCCAACTTACGAAATATGAAATTCTTGGAAAAAATCGTATTGGAGTATTGTCTCTCTATAGTATTTTGTGAGTACTATCACATCTTGTCGTATGACCTGTTATTATATTATTAACAACAATTTTTATCATAACATACAAGAGAAAACTTATATTTCAGTATATTCCATTGCTACTTGGAGTTACAGCTTTTTTTTGGTTACCATTTCTATGGTACAAATGATTAATGTCAACAACCACAAATATAGATTCAGTACCACATATAATTATTCTCATATCTATACTGTGAGCATATATTGGTCGTAAATATAACAGTATTATTGCAGTATGCATAACAAGTATACTTATTCTTCTACCATCAGAAATATACACCGTAGGAAAACTTTTTAATATCACAATACAACTACCACATTTTCATTATTATAGATTCATAAGTAGTGCATGCTTATTATCGTTGGTGATTGTCTGATTTTTATCAGATACTCTCTTCTGATATTTATATAACAAGCATAAAAAGCTAAATAACACACTCTTATATACAACATATACACTTATAAATATAATAACTATGGTATGACTCTATAATATTCGATGATGATTTTGGAGTCCAATGCAAAAAGCCTTATCAAAACCACAAAAACCAACTCAAGAATCTCTACAATTACTTTCATGATTAGACGCTAATTATAAGATATTCACTATTGATAAAACAAGACCTATAGATTTTTCACTTGATGCACTAGATCAGTATCTATGACACAAAAATCTTTATTTTAAATGATTATTTTGGGAGTCAAGTTATACTAATCAACTTATTAGTTCTTATATTGCAAATATTCTCAGCCCGACCAATAGCGTCTTATACCGCTATAATTTATGAAACATGCCATACTATACATATCAAAGAATATGGGATAATTTTGTCGAAAATTATTGAATATGATATTTAATTGTGGCTCCACTAGATAACATCACATATCTTTCAAATATGAAGCGTGAGTATTTATGAAAAATATTACAATCATGAACAAAAGAATTCTACACACAAAAATTATGATTATTACCAATCAATAATACAAATTACACACTATACAAAATCGTCCCTACGCCAAGTAGTCTCTTACAAAATACTCTTGTTAGTGTAGTATCAACAACACCACGTAAGGTAGTATTTAATCCGGCAGAAAAAGTATTTAGCAAAAAAATGATGAATACCTATTATCAAACAAAACAAGATACAGTATATCAACCAGATATTATTTACAGTGCATGAGATCAACATATTAATTTCACATACAATTCATGAAATGCGAATATAATACAAATCAATACTTCTACCTACAAAATTACAACAACAAGTATCGGTCCTACATGGCTTCAAATTAAAATTGGTCCACTACCATGACTATTATTTTATGATGAAGATAATAATCATATTGAAAGCATAAATTTACCATATAGTAGGTATATTTTTATCGACTGAGGAAAAACACTATATATGACATATAAAAAGCCATATATATTTTATATTGGTTATTGCATAAGCATATTAAGTCTTATCTATATGATATATTGGTACACATCAAAAAAATTACCATATAAAAACAATTCAGATTAGTTTTCTACTTACTCTTGTTTTTTAGGTTGTGATATTTACACACTAAGTAAGTGTATTCTACATCAGTGATATTTTTGTGGCAACAACCACAATACACTTTTTATTCTTTGCATACAACAATATGCATACATCACAACATACCTCATTCAAGAAAGATTTTCCTATTTTTTCAAATCATAGTGGTTTGATCTATCTTGATTCTGGAGCATCTGCACAGAAACCAGCTATGGTAATAGATGGAATCAAAGATTTTCTTTCACAAACATACGCCAATATCCATCGTGGAACATATGCAATCAGTGAAGAAGCTGAAGATTTATATTACAGTTCAAAAGAAGCTTGTGCAAGACTACTCAATGGACTAGAACAACCTGTAAAATTCGCTACAGCGAACGAAATTATCTATACATACAATGCAACCTATGCATACAATATGCTTGCAGAGACATTATGGTATTCTGGAATACTGCAATCAGGAGATGTAATTTTGGTAGATATTGCTGAACATCATGCGAATATTGTACCATGGCAAATGCTCTCACAACGTCATGGAGT
>CAXYYI010000165.1:0-2132 GCA_964293055.1 uncultured bacterium
ATGTGTCAGCATCTGAAATTGAAAAACTTCGTCGTCTTGATGCGGGGTTGAAATGACATATTATTGGGCAAGATGAAGCAGTATCATCAATTGTTCATGCGATGAAACGTAATAGATTGTCAGTGATCCCAAAAAATAAGCCAATTGCATCATTTATTTTTATGTGACCATCTGGAGTAGGGAAAACATACCTTGCGAAACTCCTTGCAAAAGAATACTTTGGTGATGAAAAGGCGCTTATTAGAGTAGATATGTCTGAATTTATGGAAAAACATAGTGTTTCAAATCTCGTTGGATCACCAGCTGGATATGTTGGATATGATGAAGGTGGAACATTGACAGAGTCTGTACGTAGAAAACCATATTCAGTAGTCTTATTTGATGAAGTTGAAAAAGCTTCACCAGATGTTCTCAATATTATGCTCCAAATTCTTGATGAATGACATCTAAAAGATAACAAAGGACGTCTGATAGATTTCAAATCAACAGTGATTATCATGACATCAAATATCTGATCAGAAGTGTTTTCTAAGAAAGCAGGAACGATCTGATTCCATATGGCTGATGAAAAAGAAGCAGCAAAAAAAGAATTTGCTGTGCAAAAAGAAAAAGTGATGGAACGTCTCAAAGATTGGATGAAACCAGAATTACTTAATAGACTTGATTATACAATAGTGTTTAAGCCACTAGAAAAAGATCATCTTATGAGTATTTTGAAAAGTCAATTAGATAAATTTCTATCACAACGAAAAGGTGGAGGATATGATGGTAAACTTCCAACATTTACAAAGAAAAAACTAGAAGCTATTGTTGATGAAATTTATGATCCTCAATTCGGTGCAAGACCAATAGAGAAATATATTTATGAAAAAATTGAACCACAAATTATTGATTCTATCATGAAATAGATAAGAAAACATTACTTCCATAGTTTATCAAAATATGCCTTTTTCTGTAAGAGATAGGCATTTTTTGTATCTGGAAAAGTCTTTAAATATCGAGCTGCAAAACTTTCTGCATAATCTTCTTCTTCATTTGTCATTGCATATAAAGAGACAAACGAATCCTTTTTACAAGTAGCTTTTCTAGCTCCTTTATCCCAACAGATCATCTGAAAATTATATGGCGCAATATCATCAAAATAATATATGAAGTGTCCAAGTTCATGAACAATAACTTGGTTAATATATGTTGGTAGTTGTTTTGTAAATGATTTTTGAAAGCATATATTGATATGAAGATTAATCCCTAATAGTTCATTTCTCGTCCATGTACCATTTCTATATCGTTGTTTGATAGAGATCTTACCATCAATACTATCACATCAATTTACATATTCTAGTTGTACTTTTTTATCTAATAGCGCAACATCACTGGCTGTAATAAAACCACGATTTTGCATATCATAGACTGTTTTTATAAACGTACTAACATATGCACGAGTTCTTGCGATCATAAGTGTGCGTTGTTCAGAAGTCAGTTTTCTTAAGAGGTGTGGGTTGGTTATAATAAAAAATCACGTACTTTGTGCACTTTGACCAGTAAATTCAGTAGGCGTGTTTGTTATTGATCAGGTATTGTTTGCATAAGTAGTAGAAGCTATGTGTCACATTATAATTATACAAAAAATACTGCACAGTAAAGTGAGTCAGAACTTTCTGAATAAGCAGTATTTTTGTTGCATATATTGCTTGTAAAGGTACAAAATATAATACTATTTCGTCATAAGATGTTGTATGGCTTGGAATATTTATTACTTAATATAATCTGTCAGATTATCTATAGCAACTCTTTCTTGTGCCATACTATCTCTATGTCTAATAGTTACTGTTTTATAGTTTTCAGATTCAGGGTTAATTGAATCATAGTCGATAGTAATACAGTATGGTGTACCTATTTCATCTTGTCTACGATATCTTTTCCCTACATTTCCACTTGTATCAAATTCACATTTTACGCGTTTTGATAGTGATTTGAAGATTTCTTCTCACATAGTAACCATCTCTTCATTTTTTTCAATCAATGGTAGGATTGCAAATTTCACACGAGCAAGAGCAAAAGGGAATCTCGCAACAATACGAGTGTCCTTCTTTGTATTACCATTTTCATCAGTTTCTTCGCTGAGTACTTCT
>CAXYYI010000166.1:0-2122 GCA_964293055.1 uncultured bacterium
CAAATACGAGATGTTCTTCTATTTGGTATTCCATCAAATACCTCATTCATACCACTAGAAGTTCCGTTATTTCCAAGGATAATTGATGATCTATCTGCCAATGCTGGACGACTTGTTACTGTATCTGCAGATGTAAAATCTGTATCTGTCGAAAGCATAAGCAGATCTGCATTTGGGTTACTTGATTTTGACACACGTTGGTCAAGTGTTGTGGTTGTATCTCTTCCAAGTCCAAATATATCTTTGTTATAACCACTATTTTGTAGTGCGTCCCAAGTAACAATACCACTACTATTGATATAATTTCTTCCTGTTGTTTGATCAAGCGTTAGTCAATATTTAACTGCCAAGTATGATTCAACTTGATTTCTCACAGCAGAAGTCACTTCTGTATTATAGACAATCATTTCAGCCACACCGTCATTGCCATTCATACCACGAGACATAAATGTCGAACTAATACTATATGAATTATTTATGATACCAGTATTAGCAATAGCACGAAGTAAATGATATTGTGTTTTTCACACAAGTGTATCCTTCCCATCTATAGCAAGACTACCGCCAAAAGAGAAATCATTTGCATTCGGACCGTCTGTATAATTTAGACTTGTTGTTCCATTAAATGCAGCATTTGCACGAATTGAAAAATCTGTATTTGCTGGTGATGCAAATAATGTTTGATATGATGTTGAAGCTAAATTACGAACAGCAAAAATCGTTTTATATGGACCATTAACACTATTGGTCATAACTTTTGCTGTTGTATTGAAATTAACTGCAGGATTAAAATTGATCTCATTATCACGGTATAATGGTTGTGCAGTAGATGTCGCTTGAATAGCATGATTACTAACACTTGAATTATCATTCCACTGTGATACGCTACATCAATTTGTCGTACAACTTGTACCACTATCAGCCTTCAACCAAAGTGACATACTTGTGGTAATAGTTTCATTGAGTCCAATCCAGGCAAAATATGGTGTATTTGTATTACCATTGATGCTTGTAAATGATCCTCAAACAACAAGATCACCAGTACTATCTCTTCCAATTGCTAGTACTGCTGTTGATGCTGGAAATGGAGTAGTGACTCTTGCATCTACATTACCTTGTGAGAATAATTTAACAACATGAGAATATGCAACTCATCATATAGTCGTAAACGATCATCAAGCAACAATACCATCATCATCCAAAAGATACAATGCATTGACTGTTGCGGACGCATTTGGATTAAATAATGTTTCCAGTGTTCCATCTGTATTCAGTCTGGCTAGTCTATTTCTTGTTACTCATCATACTGTTACAAATGCTCATCATATTACTATTCTTCCTGTCGATTGAAGCACTATTGCATTGACCGCTGCTGATACATTTGGATTAAATCACGTATCTAATGTACCATCTGTATTCAGTCTTGCTATAAAGTTTCTTGCAACTCATCACATCGTCGTAAACGATCATCATGCAATAAGTTTTCCATCTGTTTGTAATGCAAGAGCTGCAATTGCAGCAGATGCATTTGGATTGTATGTTGTATCCAGTGTACCATCGCTATTCAATCTTGCAATCCTATTTCTTGCGACTCATCATACTGTTGTAAATGCTCATCATATTACAATCTTTCCATCCGGTTGTACAACTATTGCAGTCACTGCTCCATTTGCATTTGGATTAAATGCTGTATCCAATGTCCCATCCGTATTTAGTCTTGCTATATTATTTCTGGCGACTCATCACATTGTTGTAAATGTTCATCAGACTACTATCTCTCAATCTGATTGGATAGCCAATGTACTGACTACACCACCTGCATTTGGATTATATGTTGTATCCAGGGTCCCATTTGCATTGAGTCTTGCAATTCTATTTCTTGCCAATCACCCTACTGTTGTAAATGCTCATCAGAGCACTATTTTTCCATCCGGTTGTGTCAATATAGTATTTACTGATGAATTTGGTCTTACATTATAGACTGTATCATGTACTATATTATCATAATATGCGAGGTATGCTTGTGCTACTCATGCAAAACTTGTAAATGCTCATCATACAATTATTTTTCAGCTAGTAGAAATAATGATATCATTAACTGTTGTACTTGCATTAGGATTAA
>CAXYYI010000167.1:0-2075 GCA_964293055.1 uncultured bacterium
TATAATAGAGTTGAGAAATTGCGAGATACATTTGATACAATACCAAATGTAGAATGATATGATACTTGAGAAGAATTTGTTTTTCAAAAAGGTGATATATTGTTTCATAATGTTTCATTTCACTATGGAAAAAATAAAGTCTTAGATAACTTGTCATGTTATATGTTTGGTGGTAAAAAGACAGCATTGGTTTGAATATCTGGTTGATGAAAATCCACAATTATTAAACTAATTGCATGATATATTCATCCTTTAAAATGATCTATATGAATTGATAATCAATCTCTACCTAGTACAGAAAATATTGTGAATAATAAGCATGTATCTTTAAAATCTTATTATAAACATATTTGATATTTAACACAAGAACCTAATGTTTTTGATGGTACTATTTATGAGAATTTACTGTATGCATTACATTACGAACCAACACAAGAGCAAATAAAATATGCGATACAGCAATCACAGTGTGAATTTATATACCAATTCCCTCACTGATTACAGACTGAAATTGGTGAAAAGGGAGTAAGGTTATCATGATGACAACGTCAGAGGTTAGCTATAGCAAAAATATTTTTAAAGAATCCAGAAATAGTACTGTTGGATGAGCCGACATCTGCATTAGACTCTTTGTCTGAAGAAGCAATCACAAAAGCATTAGATAATTTATTTGAATGACGTACGGTGATTATTATTGCCCACCGTCTGCAGACTGTGAAAAAAGCTGATGATATTATTGTGATAGAAGATGGTAAGATTATAGAGAGATGAACACATGATCATTTGGTTGTGATATGAGGCCAATATGCAAAAATGCTTGAATTGCAAAGCGGGTTTTAGTTAAAATTTACTTATTAAAAAACTCTATCATAAAGAATAGAGTTTTTTATATATGTGTATTTTGCTAGTTTTTTATTTCACTAAAACATATCATTTGTAGTCTGTTAGAGTATAGGTTATTCCAGTTTCAGTAAATTTTTTGTATCATGATATGTCTGTCAGAATGAGTTTGTATGTGTCTTGTGTGATAGTATATGCTTGTGTAGTTTGTTGTGCAGATCATGGTTGATTATTTCTATTTTTATATATTTCTTCAAGATAAGGAGTAAGGTCAAATTTTGTGATTTGATTATTTATTGATAGTGATAGGATATTGTCTTTCGTATTTTTGTACTCATTGATAGAATAGAGACTAGTATATCAAGCTATTGCAAATCAGCTTTGTTGATTATCTGGTGTGCTGTTGTAACTAGTAGAATATGAGAAGTACTCTTCACTCATTTGATCTCCAACAAAATAGTTGCTATTTTTATATTGTAGTCATAGATAATTTAGTATATAGTCTTCTTGCATATATCTATTTTGCTTTTCAATTAGTGTTTGTTGTTCTGTACTGAAGAAAGATTGTGATCGACTAATGTTTGTATGTCTTGTAAGATAGTTGATTGGACCATATATTTTTCCCGCATCGCCAGATGCGATTTGTGCGAGTGATCATGATTGTAGTGGGAGAGTAATATTATTTTTGATGAGTGTTTCTGTGAGAATCTTTTTTTGTGAATTAGTTGTAATGTTTTTTGCACTCAAAGGTCATCCATAGATACTAATAACACCAAGCACCATAAGAGTACTAATGGTGACAAAGTGTCTATATTTTGGTAGTAGGAAAGCCAAAATACTCATCAAAACAATTCCTATAATTATCACACAAACGAAATATCTATCAATAGTGATACCATATTGACTGATTCTTAATCGAATTGCTTTTATCATCAAAAGACTTGTGAGTGCAAAAGTGATAAATAGTACGTTGTGTGCTTTTGCAACTAATTTATCTGGAAGAGCAGGATATGTAGAGTATCGTGTTGCTAGTCCAAATAAAACATATCATATTACCATATAAACAACTGTTCATTGTGGCCAAAGACCTGTTATTAGAATTTTGACACCATAACTAAGAAGAATAATTGCATATAATAATGTTAGTGGCAGAAAAATATAATGCCCAAAAAAACGCATAGAACGACTATATTCTGGTATGTGTGTGTGAAGTTGGTGTTGTAGAAGATGGATTA
>CAXYYI010000168.1:0-2058 GCA_964293055.1 uncultured bacterium
TTTCTTGTTCATTTACTATCCCCATAAAACTTGGCACATCGTTTCCTATCAATACATTTGGTCCAATAGGCAATGTGATATGCATAATTTTGTCTGCTTCACTTTCTGGTATTGGATGTTCTGAATCACTTGGCATATCTTTGAAACGCACTACTTTTCCAAACTCTCCACCAAATGCTGCTTTATAAAATACAAATGCCTCTTCTGCATTTCCATTAAAGTTGATACTAGGATTGATAATAGCCATGTGAGTGCTATAAAAATATAAAACTATCCTTGTGTAATTTTTCCCATATTAAATACTATCATATTTTTGATCAGATCCAATGGCAATGATTGATCCAAGGGTATTTGCACTGATCATTTTCCTTTCTTATATCAAGCAAGTTGCTTTGCAAACTTTTCATGAGCTATGGGTGTTGCATAGATACCGATATGATGTGCAAATGCAGCAAAATAAATGAGCGGTTTACCACAATACTTATATGCTGGCATACCATAACTGATCTGCCCTATTGCTGTAGGACATGTATTTTGCACTAGACCACAAAGCATCTCTATTTTTTCTCACACGGAATATTCCAAAGATGCAATATATGCTTCAATTGTTTTTATGGTTTTCATAGAGTCATGTGTATAGAATACTTATAATTTTGCAATCAAAAAAAACCATACTATTTCATAAAAACTATAGCATTCGTATATTAAAAAAATATAGTGATGCAGTATTTATTTTTCATCATACAATCATGATCTCAAAAGATATGTTTATTGCAAAAATCACGAACGAAGTTCGTATTCTAAAACATCTTGCTAGCAAAGCAACAACTCCTGAACTATTAAACTTCCGTTTTTCGGAACCTCAGAGAACAACTGCACAATGGTTAGCTTACCTAGCATTAATTGGTTCAGCATTGGCAAAAGAAGCTCTCAATGACGACTGATCTGGATTTGCTACATTCAATGAAAAGTACGAAAATTTTGATCCTGCAACATTTGCTGAAACAATTGATGCAGATCTAGCAGAAGTTATTGCAATTATACAAGCAGCATCAGATGAAAAATTCGCTGAAGCTAAAGCACTTTGGGGAATGCCAGAGAACACAAGAGCATGGCATATCATGAGTATCAATGACTTATATGTTGCATACAAAACAGAAATTTTCCTCCAACTCAAGGCTGCAGGTCTTTCTGAACTAGAAACAATGAATCTCTGGGCTGGTATAGATGCACCAGCAAAAACTGCATAATATCTACTCTATTATACACATAGTATGAAATATTTTTTTACAAATTTCTTGAATATACTCAAATCTCCATCAGCAATGATTATAGGGATGATAGTATGATGATGACTTGCGCTCACAATCTATCATTTCTCGAATTTTTTGCTCATGCAAGGAAATTTTGGAAGGTCATATGCATACGCTGTTATTATTTTTGATATACTCAATATACTTTTGACAACTCTTTTTATTGCAGCGACAACACGAAAACGAACTCATTTTGGTAAAAAAAATACCAAGAACTCACGAGGTATCATTGGTAGTTTTTTTGCGACACTCGTATCATGATGTCCAAGTTGTAGTATTACTCTTGCGACATACCTATGATTATCGACATTTATTACCGCGCTCCCGCGATGATGAATCGAGTTAAAAATTATAGGTGCACTCATACTCCTCTATGTCTGTTATGACACGATCAAAAATCTAACAGTCTGTAAGATGAGATAAGATTATATATTCCTACCCCACACTTCATTCCATTTCCATTTCGATCAATCTGTTTAATTCTGCCGCATATTCAAGTGGCAGTTTTTTTACAACTGGCGAAATAAATCCATTGACGATCATTCACATTGCTTTTTCTTCATCCAGACCACGAGACATCATATAGAATAATTGCGTTTCATCGACCTTTCCAGCGCTCGCTTCATGAGCTACTGTCGCACGATCATTCCCAATATTGATATGAGGAATTGTTGTACTGATTGAGGCATCATCCATAAGTAGTGCATCACATTCTGTTGCATTGACAGCACCTTCTGCCGAAGGC
>CAXYYI010000169.1:0-2045 GCA_964293055.1 uncultured bacterium
ATACTATAACAATCATATTATGTTTTTATGTATTCTCATTTGAGATGACATTTTCACCTCTACAAAAAAAGAAATCTGGGTTTACACTTATAGAGATGCTGATTGTCATCACAATACTTGGTATTCTCATAGCTGCACTCATCCCAAAAGTTGTAGGCTTAAAACAGAAAGCAAATAATACAAAAGCACAAAGTGATCTTAAAACTATTGGTGTATGGGTACTTCAAGCGGAAATTAATACAAATAAATTTCTCAAAGATATTACGTGATCTATCTGTACCGAATATACTTGTCGTGGATTATCAACACCTTTGTGAGAACTAGCTCCTAACCACGCATGTAGGATCAATTGGATGACAAGTATCAGTCTTATTGCACAAGAAGCTGGAGAGGCAAAAGCTGAAGATTTCTTTGTTGACCCATGGTGAGCACCCTATCTACTTGATGAAAACGAAGCAGAACTTTCTTGAAGTGATTGTAGATTTGATAGTGTACAATCAGCATGACCAGACGGTGTCTGGGTACAAGACAACAATATCTACCCTAATCAAAATGACACGGCATCAAATCACGCGAAAAACAAGGATAATATCCTTGGTAGTCTTCGTCCTGTAAAATGTAGAGGCGCATATTAGTTGGAGTAATATAAATTTATTACATATTAAATTATACTCTTTCATTTTTTCACCTTTACATATTCCAAACAGATTAAAGGATATACAAAGTTATAATTGACATTAGTATCAATATTATCTATACTTTATAGGTAAATCTAAATAAATATAGTATGAGAAAATTTATATTATGGCTTGTAGTCATATATGGACTTTTTGAAGAAAATGGCCTTTTGTTTGTAGCTGCTATTATTGGTACATTAGTTGCAAGTATAAAAGATACTTTAGAAGATGAGGTATCCACTATTCAGCAAAGAATCAAGAAGTTAGAAAAAATCATCAAAAAACTCCAGGCTAAAGATGTATCAGAAGAAATAAATGATACAACAGAAGCTAAAAGTTTAGAAGAGTCTAAGTAACAACAACCTCAGTCTATCTGAGGTTTTTTCTTTATATTTTTTTTACATATAAAGTATATATATATCTTAGATTATGGTAATAATATTCTACAACACTTATAGCATATTTACTTATCATATTTTTAAATATTAACAACAAAAAACACCAGTAAAAAACTGGTGTTTTATTATCCTCTATCCTGGTAGAAACGCCTGTATTTTGATTGTTGATGTAATCAACCATATCATCATGATTAGTAAAACAGTCGCAAAAATAAATTTTTCTTTTAGTGTTTTACTTTCAATCAATAATATCGATATAACTTCCCAAATGAGAAAAAGTATTACTACAACAAACATACCAAGATATCCCCAACCTCCTAAATAGTCTCCCTCTTCAGTCACCACACGAGGATTATCACCTGGTGTATCTGTAGGTACCCAGAACAGATATGCAATATAACTACTGACACTAAGCTTATGCTCTTTTGCATCAGTATACGACATCACATAACTATTCCATACTCCATCATTGTTTATCTTATGAGAGAGATACATATAATAGCCTACTACGACAATATGACAGACAAGTAAAGTCTTAAGAATTACTTGTTGAAATTTTGAGAATTGTATTTCTTCTTTTACTTCCATGTTTTTTGTTTCCGTGTTCATGATTTTTATGTTTATGTTAGTATTTAGGTTAATGATCTATTCCCTGTTTCGTCCTTTTGGACTCATCAGACGAGATATACATCTCGTGACAGGAGCCAAAGAAGTGTATCTTTGGCTAGAGTGTGTTAATTTTATGATTTTGGAGTTCTAAGAGCACGGACAGGGAATTGGTTATCTGCAAATTGAGTTGTAAATTGAGCCTTTTCAGAATCTACTACTAGAACATCAACTAGTCAATTCTTATTTGTTGCTGACATAAAGTATCATTTTCCCTTACCTATACCATAATGATTGTGTTTACCTCTATGAAAACATCAACTTAATTCTCATCAAAAAACAGCAAAGAGTTGTTTTCATGCTA
>CAXYYI010000170.1:0-2032 GCA_964293055.1 uncultured bacterium
GTGAAGTTGTATATCTAAGAAATAGTATTATCATTTTTACTAGTAATGTGTGAGAAAATGCATCACAAGATCCTCCGAAAAGTGTATGATTTGGTAAAAATACAAATGAAGAAGACTACAAGAAAAAAATTGAAACAAAGCAAAAACGATTTGAAAAACAATTCTCTCCTGAATTTATAGGAAGACTTGATCATGTAATTGAATTTGAACCTCTTGAAACAAACGCATCACAAAAACTTATTGAACAACTCAAAAACAATTTGATTGATGAGGTATTTGAAGTAACAGATAACAACACTACTCTCCAGATAGATCCTAATATTAATGAGTTCATTACAGCAAAATCTGATCCATCAAAATGAATGAGAAATATTGAAAAAATATGGGAAAATGAAGTAAGAACAAAAATTGGAACTGTGTTAAAAATCAACCGTCTCGATAGAACTGAAGAAAAAAACATTCTAGAAATGGTAGTTGAGTGAGAGGAGCTAAAATTCTTTCTTTCTGCAGATCCAAATGAATGAGTGCTTATTATAAATAAAGACTCTTCTACAACGACACTACAAGAATATAAGAAAAAACATGATATTGTGCCATACCAAGAATGAAATGCACAAAAAATACCTGCCCTACTCGATATTTTAGATAGTGTGAACAATTTTAACAGCAAGAAAAACGCTAATAAAGATAACTAATATGTATAACCAAAAACAGGCACCATAAAGCCTGTTTTTTATATTAAGAAATGCCATACGTCTCTATTATTATTATACTTTTACCGGTATATCTCTTGCTTTTTGTACATATGGAATAATCACTATCAGACTTATTAAACAACATATGGCTGCTCCAAAAAATATATTATAATGAAACTGTAACATAAGTCCTCAAATCAATGGTCCAATAAACATAAAAAGACTTTGTGCTCCACCAAGCATACCAGAGATTTCTCATACTTCATCACGTTTTGCATTTGACATTACTTCTATGTTATATACAGGCGTATAAATATTTCACAATACAATAGTTACATAAAACAGTCCTAAGAATATATACAAATCATGCGCCATTCAAACAAGCGTATATCATAGTATTAAAGCAACATGTGCAAAAATAATCAACCATTTATGTGAAAACCTTTTCATCCAAAATTTTGGCACAAGGAATCATAAATTCAATGCACTCATAACACCAACAATTGCAAGGTAGTACCCATATTGTTGTCATGTTGTACCAAATATATTATTCATGTACAATGATTGTGTTGCATTGATTGCAAATCATCCTATTCATAGGAAACATAGTGATATAAGTATATCTCTTGTCAGTGGATGCTTGAGATACTTTCGCATTACTCCAAAACTATTATATGTAATATGTTTTTTAGGAGTTAGCTCATTTGTGTTGGTAAATCCAAATAACAAAAGTCAAACTTCTAGAAGAGCAAATATAGTTCCAAAAACAAAAATCATTTCTACTCCTCCAAATTTCAGAAATAGTGATCACAATACAGGACCAATAATAAATCATAATCCAAACAACGCACCCATCAAACCAAAATTCTTTCTTTTTGTCTCTTCATGTGGTGAAATATCTGTCAAGATAGCTTGAAGAATCGAGATATTACCACCAGTAACTCCATTAATAACTCTTGAAAGCAGGAATACCCAGTAGTGTTTTGTCAGCAATAGTACAAGATATGAAATTGTTGTTCCCACAATACACCATACCAATGTTTTTTTTCTTCCAAATTTATCAGACCACTGCCCTAACAACGGTGCTGCCAAAAATGCAAACAACGAATAGATTGTCAATCACATTGTTACTTGAAAATCAGTAATACCATAGTATGTTTTAAGTTCAGGAAATGCTGGAATAAAAACAGCAATACCAATAATATCTAATAAAAGTACTCCAAAAATAATTACTTTTTGTCGTCAGTCCAATTTATTTTTACTTTGTGACATCTATTACATGTATAATCACATAAAAAAGTAGTTCCATAATCTGGAGTATTTATTCAAATAGTTTA
>CAXYYI010000171.1:0-1901 GCA_964293055.1 uncultured bacterium
TCCGATAGGACAACGGCGCAGCCGTCTTCACAAGATAACTCTCATATCGCACACACTATAACACCACAAAGTCATATCACACAAGATTGAGATATATCAAAAAACAATAATCATATTGTAGAAAATGAGCTTCTTATAGAGAAATCTACAATGATAGCTCAATGACCAATACTCCTCACACATTTTGGTATTTCAGGACCTGTGACATTTTCATACTCTTCACAGATTCCATTGATACCAATTAGTGCATCACAACCGCATACGGTGCTATGTCGTCCATATACAGATCGTAACTATGAATGGCGATTACATCATATCAATGAGACAACAGCACAACATCCAAAAACACAACTCCTTACTCTCTTGTCACATCACTTCCCAACACGTCGATGTGACGCGTTTGCAAGAGCACACAACATAGACACAACGCGCTACTTATGAAATCTTACTCGCGAACAAAAACAAACCCTCGCAAATCTCCTTGGGAATGGCTTCCCATTGACACTCACAGCACGCAGACCGTGAGATGAGTTCGTCACAGCATGATGAATCAACACAAATGAAATCAATCCCAAAACCATGCAAAGTCTCCTCTGCCCCTGACTGTTCTTTGCAGGCGAAGTCCTCAACATAGATGCAGTCACATGAGGTTTCAATTTCCAATCTTGCTGGGCTACAGGAAGATGTGCTGGATCTCACATTTGATCAATCTAACTACTACTATAATTATATAAGATATATTCAATTTTTTGCATAAAATAAAGAAAATCTATATACTAGAAGTATGCATAAAAGTTCAGATGATAATAAAATTTATTGACCATTACAAAACAGAAATACTGCATCTGAAAACACAGAACAGAATTTTTCTAGTACACCACTAACTAACAATACATCTCTCAAAAAATCCCACCGACAAAATTATACAAAAAGACGACAACGTAGACTTATAAGAACATTAACAACACTTTGATTAACTTGAGTTATAGCATACAAAACATCTCCTACTATTTCTCCCATACTCCTATCAACGCAACATGATATTCATAACACAATAATTACAAATCCAGATGAACAAAAAGAATTTTGATCACCTATAAAATACCAAACTGATGATTTTGAGACAAATATGATTTTAGATTTAATGTCATGATGTGCTGACAAAAAAGCTTTTAACAGTATTCTTCATAAGTACTGATATAAAGAAATTATAGATATAGATGCGATTTGCCACAAGGATATGGCATTGTATAGAAGTATACGAGAATTACACCAAACACATGGCAATCCACACATTACAATATGAAAAACTTTTAGAAACCCTTTTACTGATGAAGAAAATCCTGAAAGAGCATTTTTTGATTGACTGCGTAATCGCATAAATATCCACAATATTCACGATAAACAAATCACCTTTGAAACTCCAAATAAAGCATACTACGAAGACGTATTTCAATCTTCTCAAGGGAAACTACCTCGTTCATGAAAAGAGAATTGGCAAAGATATCTTATAAATAATCGAATTGCTGAGCTCGCTCATTCAGTACAGTTACAAAAAATGTGATGAATAAAAATGGGTATTGATATGTGACTTGATGAAATAAGTACAGTTACAATACCTACTCAATTAGAACTCAAAGACTCGATACATTGTTTTGATTGGATTAATAATCATGATACTCTATATGATAAAAAAGGATCTATTGAATATGAAGCTCATACAATCATTGAAAAACAATTAATCTACGAACTCATAGAAACTTACAAAAAATATGCAGACATTCGTGATCCTCTTGTACAGTACCAATTATGAATATTTTATAATTGATATTTTGACAAACTCAATGATCCTAAAATAGCTGAAACATGGCTTTTACAATCAACAGTAAGCACTTCTAAAC
>CAXYYI010000172.1:0-1852 GCA_964293055.1 uncultured bacterium
GTATCAATACAATGAATCCAGAATATGAACTTGATGTAAATGGTACTATGAGAGCTGCTGAAGTACTTGTACTATCTGATGAAAGAGTAAAAGAAAACATTACAAAAATTGATAATGCACTTGAAAAAATACGTCAAATCAATGGATACACATTCACTTGGAAAAAAGATGGACGTCCTGATATGTGAGTACTCGCTCAAGAAATCGAAAAAGTATTTGCTGATGCCGTAAGAACTGATACAAATGGTACAAAAACAGTAGAATACAATGCTCTTATTGCGCCTATCTTAGAAGCTATCAAAGAACTTAATATCGTCATTGATAATCATATTGAGAAAGCCAATAAACAAGCAAATGACATAACAAACCTTGAACAAAAAATAAAATAATACCATCTTTCTCATACAAACACAAAGGAAATTCCCGCCAAAGGCGGGTTTTTTCATAGAAAAAAATATTCACAAAAAAATACATATATACATTGTTTTTGAGAGATCGTTTTTAATGAATCTATAGTGAAAAATGCCTCTGAACGAGGCTCTTTTGACTGCTTGCGGAATGAAAAGAACTGAAAAAGATGAGTAAATAAAGAGTATATAAGACATACTTGTTTGTCATTATATACTCTTATGAATGAAAACGATGAATAATCACGAAGTGATTACAGCGAAGAGCATTAGCCTGATTATAGGCTCTCTAGTTTTGGATTTTGATTTTCCTATAATCTAAAAAATCATATATATTTAGAGCAAAGATATTGATTATTATTTTACTGAAAAATAGCTTGATTTTACCAATAAGGACCGTATATCTTATACATAAATATGTTGTGCTAACTGTTGTTGTTTAGTATACTTGTCTGTTAAATGTTCCAAAACAAAAAAGCTTGGTTAAGTGGTATTGTAATTTTCTTGGTAACTATCCAATCACTCAGTAATTGGGTTTTTTATGGTATTGATAAAGTAGCTGCAGCAGGACCAGTAGAAGAAACAAAACTCGTAGCAGTATTTGTAGAAAAAAATATCTATGAAGATATTAAAAACAATCTGCAATGGTATACTCTTCAATATATTCAGTCTCGTTTTGCAAGAACTAAAGCATTAGTTTTCCCAGTTGATACAAACACAATTTCTGCAATTGATATACAAAAAATTCTTACTAATCTCTATTTTTGAGGAGAAAAAGACACGCCATCATCTCTTATTGGAACAGTACTAATAGGGAAAATTCCGCTACCAGTAGTAAAAAATGAACAAAATATTTTTCCAAGCATCATACCATATACTGATTTAGAGAAACCTTGATTTGTATATGACAATGCTAGCTCTTATTTTACCCCATCATCAAGTTCTGTTGATAACAAACAAGAACTATTTCATGGACTCATCAATTTTGATAAGACAGAACAATACAACAACTATTTCACAAAACTCAAAACCTATATTCAAAATCCAAAAGGTTTCGCTGATAAGAAATTCCGATATGAAGATTTTCAAAAACTACAAGATACATTTACTGATCAGAATTTACCGCTCTATGTACAATCCCAAGTAAATGATGAAGATATTCAGTATCATAGATATTCAGCGTGATTATTTGATTTAGTGCAGGGAAATAACACTCAAGATGCTCTCTCTACCCTACAAAACGCTGGTTGAGATATATCAAATTCACCTGCATCAAGTGAAGATTATCCAACATCATTCAACAATGAATCTCAAGCATTCACAAATGCACTACAAAGTTGGAAAAGTAATTTAGCACAGCAAGCAGTAGCATGACAAAACGCTCTGAATAATATTGGTTGAGGTGATAAAATTCCAACCTTACTACTATGACAGTCTATCAATCA
>CAXYYI010000173.1:0-1822 GCA_964293055.1 uncultured bacterium
AGAATGATAAGTCTCATACTATTTTATCTGAATAAAAGAAAAAAAGTACTAAAAAAAGTCCTATTTTTTTTGACAAAAAAGAATTTGCGATTATAATGATCTTGTCCATGAGGTAATACCTAGTGGTTCTATACTTCGTATGAAGAGAGTATCTCTTCTGAGTTCATTATCAGATTCCATAACTACCGCATTTGAAGATACTGTTACTATTATAAATAGTGATATGAAATACTATGAAGTACTAGGTATATAAGATAGAGAATATAACTCGCTTTAGACAAATACAATCCCAATATAAACAAAAACAAAAAAGAACAGCGATGAGAATGCTCTTGTAGTATTTCACAGCCCACTTGAGTGAAGTGTATCACATCACGACCTGTCTCAACAGATTCTTGATTGATTATCCTTACTTACTGATTTGTCTGAAATGAAATTGTTTTACAACATATGAAAAACTCCTGAGTTATTCTCATGTATTATCTTTTATCCTGATAGTTCTAGTAAGTATCACCTATGTATATTGCTTACCTATTGACGAAAAGAAGATAGATCAGCCTTATGCTACATAGCAACATATAACCGTATCAGATGATGTCTTTACTAACGTATAAGATACTATTATGTATTTTCTTAAGAAACGCGTCTTGAGAAGAAAATAATAGTATTGTAAGTAGGAGTAATCCCTTCGCTTTGTTATTATCGAGTTGTTCTTTGGACTATGAGTTGTGAATTGAAAGTCTACCATAAGGTAATGAGGAGTAATATCATAACACCATAGTGTAAATAGTATGCTCATGAGATTCTTATTTTATGAGAAGTACTATAACAAACAATGAATAATCCTGACAATAGTTGAGTGTCGCGATAGTAAAATGGTAATTTGGTACTGTAATGAATATCTCTATCAAGTATAGAATATGAAGACGACTGCTGTTCTAGAAGGCAGTTGCTTTTTTCATACACAAAAAAAAGAGACAGGAGTCTCTTACATTAGAATAATTTATCTCCTGTTTTTTAACCATTCATTCTCTTGAAACCATTGAGCAAGATATTCTTTATCAACTAATTCTTCTTTTTGGCTTGTTGTATGTGGAAAGTGTTTGTCGACGACAAATTCATCTAAATGTTGTTGTACCATTCTAATAAACTCCGCTTGTTGAAGTAATCAAGCTTTTACATCTCTACGTAATGACTTGTAATTGAAATCGTCAAAACTATCATTTTTTACTAATCCATCTTGATTTGCTTTATCAAAACACTCTTGTGAGCAAAATCAACCATGTCTTTTATATTGTTTTTTTCTTGCGATAATGCGTGCATTACAAGGACTATACCTACAATTTTCACAATTATTTGTTTCTAGGTCAGAATAGATACATTTCCCTATGGTAGTATGAGTATCTTCATCTCCTACTTTTTTACTAATAACTCCATCAAAGGTATAAAGATTTCCAAGCCAGTTACCATCATTGTGTTTATTGACGTATTGTACAACTCATCCTTGAAGCGCGTAGAAATTATCGATTCCTTTTTCTTTAAGCATGACTGATAATTTATCACATCTGATACCTCAGGTACAGTACATGAGTACTTTTTTGTCCTTAAATTGATTTTTATAGTCATCTAACAGGTTTTCCACTTCACGAAAGTTGATAGTTCCTGCAGGAATAGCATGTTTAAAATGTCCTAGTTTATATTCATAACTATTTCTCATGTCGAGTATCACCCAATCTTTGTTATTGTTGTCAATCACTTCTTTGAGTTCTTGATCAGTAAGTTCTTGGAGAGATCTTTTGTATGCTTGTTCAGTAATGGTTGT
>CAXYYI010000174.1:0-1791 GCA_964293055.1 uncultured bacterium
AATTGCTGCAACTGTATTATTAGCATTTGGATTAAATAATGTATCCAATGTCCCATCACTATTTAATCTTGCAATTCTATTTCTTGCAACTCATCATACTGTCGTAAACGATCATCATGCAACAACTTCTCAATCTGATTGCAGTGCCAAAACACTCACTGCTCCATTTGCATTTGGATTATATGTTGTATCGAGCGTCCCATCAGCATTCAATCTCGCGATATTGCTTCTTGCAACTCATCATACTGTCGTAAATGTTCCTCAAATCACAATCTTTCCATCTGATTGCACAACCATTGATACGACATTTGTTCCAACAAGATTTGGATTAAATGTTGTATCGAGTGACTTATCTGCATTCAATCTTGCGATTCTATTTCTCGCAACTCATCATACTGTTGTAAATGTTCCTCAGATCACGATCTTACCATCTGCTTGTTCAACAATAATATTGACTCATGCATTTGGCAATGCAATACCTGGCACATATCCAAGCGCAAATGTCGATGCACCACATGTATAAAATGTAACTGTTTTATTTTTTACTGGTGCTGTTGTGAGTTGATCTGCTTTTGCAACTGATCCATCTGCATTACATGTTGCATATGGATTATTGGTTAATCATTGTGTATTCCATGTTTGTCACTCGTGCTGTACAAGTACATCCAATGCTTTTCCATCTTCAATATCAGGCGTTTGTAGTGTAATAGCTACTGGTTGTGAAAATATAAGATGTTGATTTGGGGTACCAAATTTTACTGTATCCTTCAAAACAAAATCTTTCTTAATAGCTTTTGTAAAATCTTTACTATTTTTGATAGTATTTTCTTGGTCTGCTGATAGTTCAGTTACTTCAAGACGAGATGTATCAAAATATTTTTTATCATATGTTTTTATAATATTTCCTTCTGGAATATGTGCTGTCACTTTCCCATTTGATGCTTCATAACGAAATGCTTTTTGAAAACGCACTGTATCATCAACAGCCATATTATCTTGTAGTGGCGTGATAAGTCATTGCGCTGCATATGCTACCATATCTTTTGCAGAACGGGCAACAAGAGCATCAGTTTTTGTGACAGTTGCTCTTTTTTGGTTTCCAGCCTGAAATGCATCAAAAATTCTGAGTTCTTCTTGAATATTGAGATGTTTTGATACATATACTGTGAGTTCTAGTGGTTGCGTACTTGTAGTACGTACTGGATCAAGAACATATCGACTATTATCAGTTCCCAAAAACACTGTAAATCTATGTGCATCAAGTTTTGGACTATATGTAATTATATCAAATACTGTTTTTTGTTTTTCTCTAAATGTTGTATCAAGTGCTTGTGTAAACATATCAAGACCTGATTGTTGCAGTCCTGTAAATGTTGCTATATTTTTCTCTCATGCTAGCTTCCATAATTCAGCTGCATCTCCTCTTTGAAATGTTTTATCACCTAATTCTGTCAAATTTTTCAGATTCAGATAGGTAATATATGAACAGTATGTTGTATCTGTCTGTGATTCTGTAACATCAAACGATTGTGCTGTCACAGGATCAAGACGTCATAGATCATCAAACAATAATGTTTTATTTGGTTTGATAGGTTGAACAGTATCTTGTATTTTTGTCGTTGTAGCAAAAAATTGTACTGCTGCCATAAGATTTCATTGATTTCCTATAACGATATGGAGTACAAACAATGCAAGAATTCAAAACTTCTGTAAACGACTTATATACTTCATACTTCTAGTATACCGACTTTGTCGTTTTACAGTATTTTTTCATAAAATTGAAATATATTA
>CAXYYI010000175.1:0-1783 GCA_964293055.1 uncultured bacterium
AGAAGACGCACACATAAAACAGTACATATATAAGGTTTTAAGGGAGATTTGCAAAGAAATATGAAAAAATTTGTCTCCAAACTATAGGTCAATAAATTTTTATATTTCTTTCACTTTCAAAACATAATAGATAGTAAATTTTACACCAAAACGACATAATTTCACTCTACTTTCACTAGCTCATCTTTTACCATACCAGCAATAATAGCTTCGGCATCTTTTATTGGGAACTCTGCCTGAATAGTAGTAATTTCTAAAATACGGACTTGAATTTTTTCAGGTGTTGCTGAACTATTTTCTTGTATATTTTTAGTAGTTTTAACTGATACAGCCTCCTTTCATTTTCCCGTGAGTTGTTTTAAAATCCACCCACGAACTTCACGATCTGATCATCTAAACTGTGACTGTTTCGCAGACCTGATACCTGTAGCTTTGCTATGCAAAACCATTGCGCCATAATCCATAAGTGCATTATACCACTCGCGTGATCTTCATGAGGGAACAAGCGACAAAGCTAATTCTTGTATTTCCCAAAGTGGCGTGTCTATTGGTAATTGAAAACTATATAACAAGACTCTTTTGATATTAATATCAAGTACTACGACTTCTTGATTATACGCAAACGCACATATTGCGCCAGCAGTATACTCTCACACTCCTGGCAATGTACGCAAATATGAATAATCTGCCATATTTTGGATAACTTGTTTATCATTACCAGCATCATATGCTATTTTCTTACACGCTTCATGCAAGTTGATTGCTCTACGATTGAACCCTAATCACACTCGCTCATGCAAAATTTCTGCACGACTTGCCTGCGCAACATCAAATATAGTAGGCCATTTTTCAAGCCAAGCTTCATATTTTGGAATTACCCTAGAGACTTGTGTCTGTTGCGACATACACTCAGAGATCAAAATCTTATATGGATCAACAGTTTTTCTCCATGGCAAATCTCTCTTATTCGTATCATATCGATCAAGAATCATAGTTTGAAATTGTTTTTTGTGTGCTGATGGGATAGTATTATGTATATTAGATAACATATTATATATATAACAAAGTATCATTATTTTTCAACAAGATGTTACTTGCATCTCACAAACTATTCTATATATTGGAATATGAAATCGCTCTATTTTATAAACTACTTATATATTCAGACTATGAAAAGAAAAATTGTGAGTCTTGTAATGATTATAACATCTTTTCTTATACTATCATGATGCAGTATAAAAGAAAAAACATCAGAAAAACAAAATACATTGTGAGATCAAAAACAACCACAAACCATTTCTACTATCAATATTTTTACACTATGAGATAGTTTGACTGCATGATATCATCTTCCTAGTGAAGATAGTTGGCCATCGCAATTAGAAAAAATATTGCAGACAAATAACTATACGCAATATAAAATCATTAATTGATGAAAATCTGGTGATACAAGCCAACAACTCAAAGATCGCCTATCATGGTCTACTGCTGATGCCAAGTCTGGTGATATAGCAATAGTCACAATATGAGGAAACGATTGATTTCAATGAGTGCCTATTGAAACATTAGAAAAAAATCTTTATGAAATTATTACAGAACTACAACAAAAAGGAGTAACTACAATAATTGGTGGTATGCAAATTACAACAAATTTATGAGAAACATATACAAAAAATTTCACATCCATCTATCCACGTATTGCAGAAAAAACACATAGTAGACTCATACCTTTTCTACTAGAATGAGTAGCTACAGATCCATCACTTAACCTCTCAGATATGAT
>CAXYYI010000176.1:0-1773 GCA_964293055.1 uncultured bacterium
AGTTGATATACTCATGACCATATAGTGAGTTTGTGAAGACTGATACATTGACAGCACAATATATTGTTGGGAAGAAAAAAATTGAATGTTCATTTGATCATCATCCATTGGATAAGTGGATTAAGATCAAAAAAGCATCACAAAATAATCTTCAAAATATAGATGCACATGTTCGTTTGTGAGCGTTTACGATTATTACTGGTCCGTCTGGAGCAGGAAAGACAACACTTATGTACTCGACACTCTACTCATTTTTCGAAGAGAAAGAAAAATTTGTGCAATGATATATAAGATTGCAATTGTTGAAAAAAGGCCTCTCATGGAATGAAATTATTGCATCGCCTGTGATGAAAAGAGATGAGTTCGATACATTGAGAAATCTTGCTTTGCAAGAATTTTATAAGACAATTGGTGTAGAGACGATTCTTGGACATGAATCAGTAGACAATGTTGTGTATGTTGACCAATCAAGTATTGGGAAAACACCTCGTAGTTGTCCTGCTACATTTATCGGTGTATTTGATAATATTCGTAAAATCTTTGCATGAGTCAATGAAGCAAAATTCTTAGCATTTAATGCATGACACTTCTCATTCAACTCAGACAAATGAGCATGTCCAGCATGTGAATGATACGGATACAAAAAAGTAGAACTCCAATTCTTACCTGATACATACGTACCGTGTGATCTTTGTCATGGAAACAGATATAAATCAGAAATTCTCTCTATCCAATGGAAATGACATAACATCGCACAAATCCTGAATATGTATGTGTATGAAGCACTCGAACTTTTCAAAGATATAGAATTTATTGCAGAGGAGTTACAACTAATGTGTGATATCGGTCTTGGATACTTGCGTATGGGACAACCAGCGCATACACTCTCAGGGTGAGAATCACAGCGTATCAAACTAGTAAAACACCTCTTGAAACAATACAAAGGACACTCAATCTACTTCCTTGATGAACCAACTGTAGGTCTTCATCCACAAGACATCGAAAAGCTCCTCCTAGTCCTCAAATCATTCTTGGACAGAGGAGATACAATCTTGATGATCGAACACGACAAATCACTTTTGAAGTTCGCAGATGAGGTGATCTATTTGGAGCAAGGGAAGGTGAAGAGGTAGGTGGAGAAACTGATGAAGTTTATTATTAAGATACTATTATAACGCTGTTGTAGAGATTCTACAGCAGCATTTTTTTATGTATATTGACTTATTTATTTATATGATTATAGTATTGATACATATGTAGTGTATGTAATCAATCAATAAACAATTAAACTTTATTATTATGAATGCATCTGTTTTTACTTCCGTTTTTGTTTTTGCTCTTATATTTATTCTTTCTTTTCCTGGAGTCTTTTTGATTCTAAATTCTTTCAGAAGAAGAGAAACATTTACATGGCAACATTACGGTGTGTTTCAAAAAGTCGCTCATAGAGCGTCATGGATTCTTGGACTACTTGCACTTTTTACTGCATATTCAGTCTATAAACATGAGACCTCTCATCAACTTACCGTCTTTATTGCTGGTATTGTTGGTGCAGTATGTGCTATAGCTGCACAACTTCCACATCTTATATCACATAAGAAAGGAGTTATAAATTAAGCATATGTTTTAAAAAACTACTAGTGTCCTAGTAGTTTTTTTATCTTTATTTTATCAACAGATGTAATAATGGAAATGTATGGATTACATTGGTATTGTTGTGACTGGAGGATTCAGTTGTTCATGATATTCTTTTTCTAAGTTATCACACCACAT
>CAXYYI010000177.1:0-1763 GCA_964293055.1 uncultured bacterium
TTAGAATTACCCCAATTAAGACTGATGTTTCATGTGATTCGAGATATATAAAAACAATAATGATTCTTATTATTTGTTCATTATTAAAACAAATAATACGTCATCATGATTTTAAATCACAAAAGAAAAATATTCATCAAGTAAGAGAACTATTAGAAAAATATATTAGATGAGACCTTTTATCTATGCTAGATTGGGAAGCAAAATCGCCAGATATTGATCCTATTAGAGACATATCACATGTTGACTATTTTAACGATAAAATTTTTATTTTCCGTCGTGAATTGTTAGAAAAATACTGAGTGTCATATCCAAAAGATATTCGTACGAAAATAACATATAGAGCAAAACAGGATGAAAGTATTCAAGATAAATTACTGATTGAACCAACAGCGAAAACTGCTTCAATGTTACATGATTTATGATGATTGAAATATGTTGTTTTAGGTGAAAATCAAAAAGAAGAAAGAATTATTTTGTTGTATATTATGTTCTTAAAGTACGCTGAAAGAGAACAAAAATACAATCCACTTATTAATCAAATATCTCCTGCAAATCACGATAATGCATGATTTCTTCCATGAGGAAGATATATACATAATGACACTGCAATCATAGATTTTTTGAATGAGATGACTGTAAAAGGGACATATGATGATTCAGCACCTTTGTTTAAAGATAAGTGAATTATGCCTGTCATCAAATGAGAAGGTGAATGAAAATGGCATTTAGATTATGAGTTACTAAAGAAACTTCACATAGATGATGTACGTTTTTTACATCTCTTAGAAAAAGCATTAGAAAAAAAACATGATGACTATAAGAAGAAAAAAGAAACAACAGCTAAAAGTTTGGATACAGTGAAAAAAAATATCTTTATTCAAGAGGTATTAGAGAAAGATAATGCAGTAGTGTGATGAAAATGAGAAATATGGTGGAATCTTATCAAAAAATATAAGGAGTTTGAAAAAAAATGTCAAAAGATTAAAGTTTGATCACCTGATACAATACCAGAAAAGAATACATCATATGGTTATGGTATAGACAATAGTAATCAAATTTATATTTATTCATTACAGGATCCAGAATATCATTACTTGTGGACTACTTGTCAGAATTTATATAAAGCATTTATGAAGAAATGGAATGAATATGAGTCTGTAAATAGCAAAAGCGTTCATAGAAGTGATCACAAATGATCGTGGCAAGATGGAAAACTTGCATCTCATGTAAGAGTGTGATATAAGGACCATGAAAAACTCCCTATAGAGACACAAGTTTTATGAGAAAATGAAATTAAAAATCTTCCGTTGATTGATGATCATGTAATTTTTAATCCTGCAAAGAAACTATTGGTTTATTGAAGAAATAATAGTTGAATTCTTTCGTTACATGATATATATGATATTGTTGATAAAAATGTACTTCATATTTTGGATTCGTATCCAGACAAATATTGTGAAAACTGAAAAACATTTAAAGAATTAACACAAGCTATTTTGCATGATGCTTCTTTAGCTCCAGCTCATGGAACTGTGAGAGATAAAATAGTATATAATTTTATACACAATCGTGGGCTAAAAAAAGCTGGTAGTATATATTTGACTAAATATTATTATAATTTGAAACATCATTGATTAGTTCCAGATGGGATTGAATAAAAAATATATTTTAAAACGATCTTTTAAAGATCGTTTTTTATGTATTAAAAAATAAATATTTATGTTTTGTAAATTATACATATTTTTTAAAAAAGAAAAACA
>CAXYYI010000178.1:0-1755 GCA_964293055.1 uncultured bacterium
AAGAACCACTTTATTATATGCTACCAGAACTTGCACAATTACTCACTGAAAAGTATGGTCAAAGCACAATGGAAGATGAAAAAAGAAAACTTGAAGAAGACCTATCTCCAATTCTAGGAAACACCTATGGAATTGCTGTCTACCAAGAACAATTGATGTTCTTAGTACAATCTATGGCATGATTTTCTTTTGCTGAAGCAGACATGCTAAGACGTGGAATTGGGAAGAAAATTAAAGCTGAAATTGAGAGAATTAAATGAATGTTTGTGGTAAAAGCAGAAGAATATAGATCATATAAACCTGAAACAGCTACATTCATCTATGAAAAACTTATTGAACCTGCTGCATCATACTCTTTCAACAAGTCACATTCTGTTGCATATAGTTTGATCTCTTATCAAACTGCGTGGCTCAAGGCACATTACCCTATTGAATTCAATGCAGCACTTTTGAGATCAGAAGAAGAAAATCCTGATAAATTAGCACAATTTATTAGTGAATTACAAATTCAATGATACCGCGTACTACCACCTCATATCAATGAGTCTTTTACGCATGTTTCAGCAATTGACAATACAATCAGACTGTGATTTTTGAGTATCAAGTGAGTGTGATCAGAAGTATGAGAAGCAATAGAAAAAGAAAGAAGAAAAAATGGAGCATATAGTTCACTAGAAGATTTTGTAACAAGAAATAGTACTATTATCAACAAAAAAACATTAGAATCACTAGCAAAAGCTGGTGCATTTCATGGTCTTATAGATCGCAAAACTATTCTTGATAATATACAAACTATTCTTGATTGGAGCAAAACATGAGCAAGTGATTTAAGCGCATGACTTTTTGGTGGTATTATGAAAGCATCACTTGTACTTCCACAATCTCCACAAACAACAAAAATGGAAACTCTACTTATGGAATACGATGTTTTTAAAACTTTTGTATCTGGGCATCCATTTGATGGTCTCTATAGATATTGTAAAAAAAGATTTTCACTACTTTCAGCTATAAAAACAACAGATCAAGCTGGTGATGTAAAAATTTTATGTTATGTAAAAGGTATACAAAGAGCGAAGAAAAAATGATTCTTTGTCAAAGTAGAAGATCTTTCTGATGAGATTGAATTTTTTGTCAAAGATCCATTTGATTGGCAAAAATTTGATATATTGATTGTAGAGTGATATAAAATGAAAAACTTAAGATTACAAAAAGTAACAAGAACTAGTCTAGAACATCTTATTGCAGAAGCAACAAAAGCAGGAAATTATGATCCAGCTGAAACAATCGCAGATGTGAAAGCTATGAGGTTATGAAAAGATTCATGAGGTGCTATAACTTCTATACAATCTAACAGTACAGATACTATACCAGAAACAAAATCCTCTACTATAGATAATGAATATGAGTGAACAAATACTACAGAAGATATTGATCCAGAAACACTTCAAGAAATGCTTGCCGAAGATATGATAGCATATGAAAATGAAACACAAATAGATATAGCTCCAATTGATGAAGATGATGATATATGAGGTAGTGATGATGTAGAAACAGAAGAAACAACAAAACTAATCAAACAAGAAGAACAAAATAACTATGGTCATACAGTTGAAAACAACCTCAGCAAAATACAATCTTTCAATCTCCCAGAAGATCCCCAAATCCTCATGACTATCCTACAAATTATAAAAAATCATCCATGAGATCAAGAAGTCCATATTGGAAGTAAAACAGTTATGATTTCTCAGGAAGGAT
>CAXYYI010000179.1:0-1703 GCA_964293055.1 uncultured bacterium
GACCAGGAGTACAGCAAGCTCCAACTCGCTGTAAAAAATAGTGCAATCAAAGCTATTATTGCTGGATTGATATTCATCGCAATCTATATGATGTTTACATTTGCTGCAGTAAGAGAAATGGTATCACCATTAATCCTAGCAGTTATTACTGTTGTTACTCTTCTCTTCGACATTTCTATTCCTGCTGGTGCCTATTGAGTACTTAGCGCTATTGATCCTACAGTACAAGTTGACCTAATCTTCATAGCTTCTATCTTGACTATTATGGGGTATAGTATCAATGATACTATCATCATCTTCGATAGAGTAAGAGAAAATGTTAGTACACACGAAAATGCACTAAGAAGTGGAAAAATGTCATACCTCCAAATTTTTGAAGACAGTCTTTGGCAAACAATGAGAAGATCATTGTGAACATCACTAGCTGCATTGATTATGGTTATCTTCATGTGGTTCTTCGGTACAGGACTTATAAAATTATTCTCATATGTTATTGGTACTGGTATCGTAGCTGGTACAGTATCATCTATCTTTATTGCAGCTCCTTTAGCTTACTTATTTGTGAGATATACAAAAGGAAGAAAATAGAAATCATGATCTAGAATACTATCTGATCAAAAAAGCTCAAGCAATTGCTTGAGCTTTTCTTTTATCAAAAATAAAGAATACTTATAAACGAGACTCTTTTGAGTGGATGCAGGGTAAAAACACTATTTATACACATCTCACCTAGGTCAAATATATTTGATTATAATACTATCTCATAAAGAAGAATAAATAATTCTCAATTTTCATACCCTACATCTATAGAGATTTTTTTCTCATTGCAATTTCTTTATATCCAAGTTTTCGTAATTTCATGCAATAAGTAGTCATAAAACAGTTGCTATCTGATTTTGCATCGCAATAGGAAGAGTTGCAAGATATTTCTGCCATTGCTTCATTATTTATTTGTAGAAGCATGTAAAAATGATACTACATCTTCTGCGGTAGCATTCACTTCTACATATTCAGGATTATTTTTATAATGTGCTATATGATTTTCATCATAAAGAGGATATCATATTGTAATATATTTATCATGTATAAATTTCTTAAGATATGCTTGTATTACCGTACTTAAGCTAACTCATAAATCATCTGCTACTTGCATAGCATCTTTTTTAAGTTTACTTGGCAACCTTACACTCATAACTTCATTTGAAGTAGTCATTTGTAATACATTACAATATAAATTGTATGACATATAATATACAAATATAGATAAAAAATCAAGTTACTATTTCTTGCAATCATAGAATAATTTATTATAATATAGACACAAACGCAATCAGATGTAAAATCTCTGTATAGCTCCAACTCAACTACAATGTTGAGGAAAAAATAACTACCTATAGATACATTCTATAGAGTAGTTTTTTTATATATAGATATTCTCCTCTATCTATATTTCATAACTTTTTATAAAACCTTCTACGATCTATTACTCTTCATTGAGATAGAATGAGAAATGATTGTTTTCAACCATATTTCATAGTAGTAATATGATAATGATAAGCATCATATTTTAGTTTAGTAGTCAATGGTACTACAAATAACAAAGATCCTATTTTTTTAATAACTAATACTGGTCATACAAATCACCTTTGCCCATTTTCTTCATCTCATATATTAACTCATAGTTTTACATACCAAATCTCTTT
>CAXYYI010000180.1:0-1700 GCA_964293055.1 uncultured bacterium
ATGTTGATTTCAATCCTGCTTGCCATGCATGCATATAGTAGTCTCCAAGTGTATCTCTATATTTTTCATCAAAATACATATTTCTTGAGATTGCTTGATCAATATGTTTTTGCCATGCGGCAGCAATATTTACTTGTGCAGTAGGAGAGTACTCATACGCAGTTTTGAAGAGAGATTTATCAACAACACCATCAAGAGATTCGATATGTTGGATACTTCCATTATTTCCAATAATTTGATTTTTAATATGTTCATTCCATTTCCCTTTTTCTTTCAATTGTTGGATAAGTCTTTCACAAACAACAGTAAATTTACCAAATTGATTTTCTCTAGAATATACCATAGCAAAGTTACTATCGATACCACTTGATACACCTGCAAGAAGTGAAATAGAAGCGGTAGGAGCAATAGCAAGGAGCAGAATATTTCTTCTTGCTTCATATGGATAACGAGAAGAATCATAATCTCTAAATGGTCCTTTTACTTTTGCAAGATCTTTTGATTTTTCAAGTGCAGCTTCATACATAAATGCACCTACTTTATCGATCAATGCAAGAGCATCATTGTGATCGTATGCGATATGAAGATCAATCAAGAAGTCAGCAAATCCCATAACACCAAGTCCAAGAGGTCTTAGATCGTGAGAGTTTTTTTCAGCGTCTGGATATGGATAGAAGTTGAATTCTACAATATTATCAAGTGCTTGAATTGCAGTTTGTACTGTATCTTTCAGTTGATCCCATTTAATATATGTTGCTTTTTCTTCTACTGATAGAGTTGTAATGTCATTTTTGTGAAGTCCAGCTTTGTCAACAAATGCAGTTAAGTTTACTGATGCGATAGTACATACTGCAGTACTTGAAGGAGTATTGGCAATAGAGATTTCAGTACAGAGATTTGAACTATGAATCATTCCATAGTTTGGTGCTTGATTTACTCTGTTGTGTGTATCTTTATAACAGAACCAGTAGTTACCAGTTTTTGCAAGTCTAATAAGTGCATCACGATAGAGTTGACGAGCAGATACTTTTTTAGCAAGTTTCATTTGTCCAAGAAGTGCTTTATCTTCATATGCTTTGTAGTGTTTTGAGAACTCTTCACCCCATGTTTCTGTAAGTTCTTTTGCTTCAGCTGGATCAAATAACCATCGATCTTTGTCGTCAAGAACTCTTTGCATAAATTCATCTGGTATCCAGAGAGCTGTATTACATGTTCTTGTTCTTACATAATCATTCCCTGTTGTTTCTTTGAGGTCTAGGAACTCATAGATATTGTAGTGCCATGGTTCCATATAGAATACTGCACCAGATCTCTTTTTCCCAGTTCCTTGCAACATTGCATTCTTGATACTATCATATACTTTGATGAAAGGAATCGGTCCAGAAGATAGTTGATTAATCTTTTTGATAAGTGAACCACTTGCTCTGAGTTTTGTGAAACTTAATCCCATACCACCATCGTATTTACTGAGTTGTGCAAATTCAGTTGCTTTATCCATAATACTTTCCATAGTATCATCAACAACACTAATGAAACAACTACTCATTTGTGATCTAGGACTTCCAGAGTTGAATGAGTGAGAATGTACATATTTGAGTTGTGAAATTTGGTCGTAGATTTTTTTTGCAAATTCAGTTCTGTTTTCTTCTGGTTCACATCGAGCAATACCCATAACCATTCTCATCCATGTCCATTGAATT
>CAXYYI010000181.1:0-1691 GCA_964293055.1 uncultured bacterium
TCTCTGACACAATTTTCCAGATTCATGCCTATTGGAATATTGGTGTCAAAACTGGTTTTCACCTGAATACCAATAGTCTGGTGATTCTTTGGATTTGTGCAAAAGAGATCAATAGACTCATAGTTGCTTTGAATTGTGTTTGCATTAACTATGTCAAAGCCCATTTCCTTTAGTTTCTCCAACACTACAGTTTCACCAAATGTACCTAGATCTGATTTGCTCAGTCCACGTAAATATGTATATAAATATTTTTCCATGATTATCTTCTCCAATTATATTCTTCAATACCAAGTATTCCTAATGCTGAATATCTCCACATTTCCTGTTGAAATGATGGTGTATATTTGGCACACAGAAGAAAGTCATCATCAAATCTACTGTGTTGTACGTGCCCACTAAGAAAGCTTTCAAGGTCGATTTCTGTGGTTGACTCTCTGTCCAATCCAAAATAGATAGTTCCTAATCGTTCGATAGTTTTGCAGTCACGAAGTGGGAACATACAGTTATCGAGCATGAGACCATAGTTATCAGGCATGATGATTTCATCTTCATCATTGTATGGAGGAAAAGCACTTACTCCACGGTAGTGTAATTTCAACTGTGTCAAGGCTCTAATCCTTTATATTTTACCTCACCTTGATGACACAATTTTTAATTGTGTTGGCCTGGTGAGGCGCCTTTCTTACGTGGCAAAGTTACATAATTTCAAAACGTTCTCCAAATTTTATTGCTAATTGTTGTGATATCTGTGCCCAGTTGGCAAGTGGCATCGTCCACTTCTCGCGTATGTTTCGGTATGCTAGATACACAAGTTTTTCAAGTGATGTGTCGGATGGGAAGACGCCTTTATTCTTCGTTACTTTGCGTAACTGTCTATGATAGCCCTCAACCGTATTAGTGGTGTATATGAGCTTACGTATAGCAGGTGTATACTGGAAGTATTCTGTAAGGCGCTCCCAGTTGTCACGCCATGATTTTATGACGATAGGGTACATCTCTCCCCATTTGCTATCAAGAGCATCTAACTGAGTTTCTGCAGTTTCTTTGCTAACGGCACAATATACCGTTTTGAGGTCACGAAGGAACTCCTTTTGATGCTTGCTTCCAACATGTTTAATAGAGTTGCGTATTTGATGGACAACGCATAGTTGGACACTTGTATCAGGAAATACACTCTGTATGGCGTCTGGGAAACCTTTAAGACCATCAACACAGCATATCAATATATCCTGGACGCCTCTGTTCTGAAGATCACTCAGAACCTCTAACCAGAAGTTGGCACCTTCACTTTTAGATATATACATACCAAGAAGTTCTTTATGCCCTTCCTCATTGATGCCCAGGACGTTGTAAATGGCACGTGATACAGCACGGCCGGTTTCGTCTTTCACTTTATAATGGATGGCATCCAGCCAGCATATTGCATACACTGGAGCAAGCATGCGTGATCGCCACGCTTTGATTTCTGGTAATACTCTGTCTGTGATAGAACTAATGGTTTCAGCAGATAACCTGGTGTCAAATTCACGCTCAAAGTACTTGCTGATATCACGTGTACTTGTACCAAAAGCATACATATTTATGATTTGGTCTGCCATGCCCTCAGCAAGGATAGTTTCGCGCTTTTTGACGGTCTCTGGCTCAAAGGAACCATCACGATCGCGAGGCGTTTCTATAGTGACCTCACCATA
>CAXYYI010000182.1:0-1660 GCA_964293055.1 uncultured bacterium
TATTCTTTTTCTAATATATCACACCACATCAAATATCAAAAATATGTATTTGGTGAATAAAATATACTATATAAGTGATTTTTAATATTTTTTCTAGCTTTAAAAATATTGCTTGCTTGTGATCCTGGTAATATCTCTTTATACAAATTGTAACTATTCTTTATCTCTTTTTCATCTTCTTTTGAAAAAGGATATTTATTACAGTTTATATAGTATTTGATACAGTAGTCATTAATCAATTTATTGATTATATTATTACTATGTTTGTTCTTTTTAATATATGCAACAAATTTTCAATCCGAGTCTCAAGGTTTTCATGGAGACTGATATCAGTATGTAAGTTCTAATCCATTTTTAAGTTTATAATCGCCTTTTTGTTCAAATCCATAATGAGTAATGTTTTTATAAATTTTTCCTTGTGTATTTATGCTATAATTAGTTCATATAATTCAATTTTGAGGAGTTTGAATTCACTCAAAATTTCAATGTTTTTTTAGCATTAGTAGTAGACTTTCTATATCATAATTATTATGTAAAAGTTTGTGAGATGCCATTTTCTCTAATATCTTACCATTTTTAAATATACTGCTGTGATTTGATATAGATCAATTATTCTTTGTTAAATCTTCAACTAAAATATCAAATAAAATGCTATATAATAAATTATATGTATGAGATTTAGGATAAATAATCTCTTGATTAGAAGTTTTGATGTGATTTAATATTTGTATTAAAGTATCAATATTATTTTTAATTAAAAGATCTAGATCATAATTGTCTTCTACCGCATCTTTTTCAAGTGAATTTTTACAATATGTGTATGCTATGTATTTTAATTTTTCACTTTCATTAGTATAGTCTGTATACTTTACAGGTATGTTAGATAAGTCAATTTGGTATCATTCCATGCGTAAATCACATAAAAGTTCTTGAGTTTTTCTTATTCCAGTGACTGATTTACTCTTTGCATCTAAATAATTATCGATCTTTTCTGCGTTTTGACGATTGTTAAATGGTGTAAAAAACTCATGTGCTAGATATGGATTTATCTCATATTGCCCACTTACTTTATCTTTAAATAAGACATAGGGTATTCCTTTAGATTTTATATATTTACACTCCCATTTGAATCATTCACGATCAAAATATAGAAATTCTATTCATGTTGAATAATAATAATCATCTATTTCTATAGTATTTTTATTACCTTTAAATTTAGCTGTATTATAAAATCAGTCTTCATAGTCTGCATATTGTTCTTGTAGCGACCTAATATCTATTTGTTCTATATTACTAATGAGTTCATGTCTATCTAATAAATACATTTCAACTAGATCACCATGTGAATGACTTCAATATGGACTATGTTGATTTGCGAAATAGAAGTTTCATTCTTTTTGTTGTTTTAATATCCACTTTAGAAAATCATATTTATATTTTTCAGTATCTTCTATATTATATGTATTTTGTAATATGTACTTGATACCATATTCTTGTTTCAATGTATTACTTAAATCCCACATATGCAAAAGTGATTTTCAGTTAATGACACTGTGATTATTGTATTCTTGTTCTATGTTTTGTATAAATATTTCTTCTTTTTCTTTTTCTTTCTTATATTTGGTAAGATGTTGTATTCATGTAATCGCACCTCATCAGA
>CAXYYI010000183.1:0-1655 GCA_964293055.1 uncultured bacterium
AACCCACTGCGTTTGTATGACATTCGTGAAGCGGTAAATCTACATTAATTAAGTTGTTATTAAGATTATATGATGTGGTATGAGGTGAAGTATTCTATGATAGACAAAATATTCAATCTTTAAAAAAAGAAACACTTTATCAACAAATTGCATACTTAACTCAAGAGCCAACTATTTTTGATGGTACGATTCGTGAAAATCTTGCATATGCTTTTACACAAGATAGTTTAATGTCTGATGATGCTATTTGGGATGCTCTGGAAAAAGCAGCAATAAGTACATTTGTAAAAGAGTTGCCATGATGATTAGACACACAATTGGGTGAAAAATGAGTAAAACTTTCAGGTGGAGAAAAACAACGTCTTGCTATAGCAAGAGTCTTCCTAAAGGATCCTCGTATTTTAATTTTAGATGAACCTACATCATCACTAGATAGTATTTCAGAAAATATTATTACTGAATCATTACAAAAATTGATGCAAGATAGAACAGTTATTATTATTGCACATAGATTGCAAACTGTAATGCATGCAGATAATATTGTAGTGCTAGATAATGGTAGTATTGTACAACAATGAAAACATATAGATTTAATACAGCAAGAAGGTATTTATAAAACATTAGTAAATTTGCAAACAGGAAAAATTAATGGATAGAAACATGTAGTATTTTTTAACTCATTAGATTCTGTCTATGTCTCATAAAAAGAAACAATCATTTTGGAGTACTTTAGAAAGACTTTTTGAACCAGCATTGGTGCATAAGAAGATATATGGATTGTTTATACTATGTGTTGGTACATGGCCATTTTATGGTATTATAACGACGTTGTTGTTTTCTAAAGCTGTATGATATATCCAAAATCCAGATAAAGAAAGATTTTTTATGATGGTTATTATCTATGCTATATTTGTTTTAGTATATCAAGTATGGAATCTAGTTTTGAGTTTTTATACTCAAAGATTTATGTGGTTATCATTTCAGTACTTATATCCCTTGTATTTTACAAAATATGTGAAATTAGATTGAAATGAAACAGATATGATTGGGACATGAAAAATGATATCTATTATTGAAAAGTGAACAGATCAGCAAGTAGAACTTGTTATGCAATCATGACGATTATGAGTATGAGCATTAATTAATATTGCGTTTGTTTTATACGTGTTTTCTCAAATTTCACGATATACACCAGTATATATGATGGTGTTTATGCTTTTGATTCTGTATATAGTGATACAGCTGGCTCACAAATGACATGGTCGAAGAAATAAACGTACAGATGAAATGGATAATCGATCTAGGCAAATAGTCAAAGTATTGATGTCTAAAAATGAAATCTTGATTAATAATAAAATATCTGATGAGAATAAAAAAGTCTGGAATGTAATAGAAAAAGTGAAATATTTTGATCTCAAAAAACATTTGTACGAACATATATGATTTAATGTGCCATCTGTATCACTTGCACTAATCACTGTATTTTTATTTTGTGTTCTTTGATATAAATTCTTTTATAATAATGCAATTACATACTGAGAAATAGTGTTGTATCTATGACTTGTAAATAGTCTGGAATCATGAATACGTGATTCAATAAATTTATATAAATTATATATTAAAAATTATAATAGTGTAGGGCAAATGAGAGGTAC
>CAXYYI010000184.1:0-1588 GCA_964293055.1 uncultured bacterium
TATAGAAGCCAATTTTTGCACCACACTCTTTATGAACTACTGTTCTTTCTTCTGATTTTAAAATTTCTATTAATCTAGGCATAATATTATGTATTTAAGTTATCTTAATTTATTATATTTTTATAAAAAAATATGTCAATACTAAAGTATATTGAGAGGTCTCAATATTATTTCTTCACTCCACACTTTTTCACTACCTGTGCACGAATTTTTGCGAAGTCGATGACTTTCATTCTATCGTCTGAGCCATTGCAGAATTCTGTTGCTTGGAAGACAAACATGGCTTTGATTTTTGAGGAAATTTGTACAATCAGTGACAATGATTGCAATATATTTGCGACAGTATACTTTTTTGCAAGCGAAGCTTGCCCTCTACGAGAAAGGTAATAGTCTAGTGATTGTTGTGTATTACTCATTGTCGCTATTATTTATGAAGTAAATTAGCCATTTGTTTTGTATTTTGATCATCCAGCAAATACACATATTTTTTAAAAACATGTAAATTTGTTACTAGTTTTTGGAGTTTCCATGAGTTCAAACTACCAATAAACTTATATGTTTCATCACGCAAAAATCCTGCGATATCCCATGATGCGATATGTGTTTTGAGTTGTTCTCTGAGTGATTGTACTTTTTGTTGTTCAGTCATGGTCGTTAACCAAAAGATAAAAGATAATGGGGATGTATTACTTCTTACAATCGAATTCTACAGTTGTATTCAGTTCTTATACTATTTCCACTACCCTTACTCCTGCGAGTTTCTCTTGGACATAGGCAATGAGGTTGGTATCATGTGTAATACACAAGATAGTATGTCATTGTTGGTTTGCTTGTAGTAACATATCTGCAATCATAGTTGTTGCTTGTCCATCTAGATTCCCTGTCGGTTCGTCAGCAAACAAACATTGTGGTGTTGTTATAAGTGCACGCATAATCGCTACTTTTTGTTTTTCTCATCCACTCAACAACGATACTTTATGATGCAAATGATGTTCAAACCCAAAGTGTTTTACCAATAATTTTACACGATCTTCTGCGTCTTTTTCTGGTATATCTTGGAGTTGCAATGGAAGAACAATATTATCATAGACAGATCTATCTGAGAGTAATTTATAGTCTTGATAGACGACTCCTACACGTCTTCTCAATGCTTGGAGTTCATCATCTTTTAGACGAGCAACATCATCATCTTGTAAATAGACTGTATGCGTTGGTGGCATAATTTGCCCTGTAATCAATTTCATCAGTGATGTCTTTCCAGAGCCAGATTTCCCAACAACAAAACAAAACTCTCCACGATTCATATGGAAATCAAATTCATGAAATAAGATACGTTGTCCATCATATCACCATGTCAGGTTTTCAATACGTACTAGTGGTTTTGTCTCATTTTTTGTCATAATACTATTCAATACAATGTATAAATATATAATACAAGTAACACTACATCACAGATTATTGCAGATATATTAATTACTTTTATATATCTTAGTATATTGGTAGGATTCTATTTTCCTAAAATATGCTCAAAGTTTCAAAAAAGTAGAGGCAAAGATGGTTAAGGACCGCAAGGAAAAGATAGCTGCTC
>CAXYYI010000185.1:0-1574 GCA_964293055.1 uncultured bacterium
CATTTACAGGCACAACAACGGCTTGATTGAAGCTAAAATCGCTCACTACAGCACAAAGAACGGCTTTGACTGGTGCTAATGGTATGATGGTATATGATAGCGACATTTGAGTAGTATATCAATATATTGCAGGTTCTCGAGCACAAGTTGCAATTAGCGGACTTACTCCTATGCTTCTTACATGAGATCAAACAGCAAGTGGTATAAAGACATTTTCTAGTCTATTAAAAGCAACAGATAAACAACAATTTGGTGGAGGTGCTGAGGTATTAGATCAAATTACAATGTGATCTTGATTTAAATATTGATTATGAATAAATGGTGCTAAAACCGTGTTGTATAGAAATAATTTAGGTGCAGGTGTATGATTTGGTTCTTACGATGGTACAACATATACAGAGCACGCATCAGTAAATAGTGCAACAGATTTCACATTTGATGGTGGTAATATACGCCGTACTGCATCCGATGCAGAAGCTCTCGCAGGTGGTAGTACAACGACTAATATAACACCATTCCAATTAAATATAGCAAAAAAAAGCGAGGTTGTATCATTTTCAAGAGCTACAAGTGGATCACAAGTAGTATCACACACACTAGGGAAAGTTCCAACCAGTGTTTCAATTAATGTTTCAGCACCACAAGGCGACCTAGACTATCGACAAACAGCAAGTCGGGGTTTCTATGATGGAACAAATGATGCTTGTTCTTATCTATGACCTACAAGTGGTCGTTCTCCAATAAATTGATCAAATACAAGTTATTCTATATATATAGAAAGATACCAATCTTCTTGATCATGATTTCAACAAATACTCGGCACTATATCAGCAATAACTTCTACAAACTTTACTATAACACGAACTACAGGAGGTAATGGATGAACTACAACAAGCTGTATTGCTATCTTGCAATAATATAATTTATCTATATAATTCTACCAATGGCATCTAAACTACAAGGTATGATAAGTAAAAAGATAGCAGAAAACAAAGCTGAGTCTCTTGCTAAGACAACAACACCAGTAGCACCAAAAGCTCCTGTTGTTTCTAGTCCTACAGTAAATCCAACAAGCACAGTAGAAAAACCAGCTGATTTCATAAACTTTGAGCAAGCAAAACCTGTATCTGAAACAAAAGCACCAGTCCCTACAAGTATTACTCAATGAGTTACTCCAAAAGTTAGTGTAACAACCCCTTGAATATCAGAACCTACAAAAGTAACTCCACCTACTACAACTCCAAAAGTCATATGAGAGGAGAACTGACAACCAATCTATGAAAGAAAGACAAACACAAACACTACTACAACTCCTTGAGTAACTTGAACAGATCTTAATCTCCCAACCGCTAAATGAACACTAGAAAGTCCTACCTATTCATTTGATGTAAAAGATCCAAATAATTATATGGGAACTGGTATGACACTAGAGCAGTTTAAAACATTACCACTAGAAACACAGTCAGCATATACCAACGCTGCACTTGCTAACGAACAGCAAAAACAATGACTTATTAAACAAGTGGAATACGCAACTGATGTAACCAAGCAAAAGGAACTTATGGAGAAACAAA